>JAKFEP010000134.1:0-1738 GCA_036675645.1 Methylotenera sp.
ACCCCAGTGCGAGGCCAGCTTAACTGGTTTAAATCTACCGTTGAAAGCGAAAAAATTAAAGCAATTATTTGCAGCGATCACCACCTAAGCCCTGCTGTAGACGGCTGGCACTGTGTTGGCACCAGTTATGCCGCCAATGACCTCAGTGCAGATATTCGCCCGAAGGATACGCAGCAAAACTTAGCTGCCTTGCAAAAAATATCACCAGAAATTTACAAGCATCTTGATGCACAGAGTGTACAGGCACGTGTTGCTTGGCGCAGCCAAACACTAGACTATATGCCGCTTGCAGGACAGTTGCTGGAGGAAGACAAATTGCGTAAAAACCCACCACGTTACAACGCCAACCCTGCAAGTTTGCCATGGTCAAGCGGTTTATACGTAAACGCAGGACACGGCTCTAAAGGCATGATTACGGCGCCGTTGTGCGGCGAGCTGATTGCTGGCTTGGCCACTAACAGCCACCTAGTTATCAACTCGCAGCTCGCTAGCAAACTGAATCCTAGCCGTTTTTTGCTGCGTGAGCTTGGCTTAAAACAGTTAGCCAACTCGCTCTTTGTTACTTGAATTGTGAGCCAATTCACTTTATAGATTAAAATTGGGCATGCAAAACACGAACGAACTCCTCAAACAAGCACAACAATCTGAGCTGCACGGCAATAATCTTGAGGCGCTACAGCTTTATCAGCAAGTATTGCGGTTGCACCCAACAGAGCTTGGTTTACATGCACGCTGTGGCAATCTATGTGCACAACTGCAGCGGTTTGAAGAAGCGGCAGGCTACTTTAGGCGCCTTTTACATGCCAATAAAAAAAGTGACGATACGCGCAACGCCCTTTGCTACTGCTTGGCAGCACTGGGTAACCAAGCACACAATAATGATAAATTTTTGCAAGCCGAAGCCTGCTTTGAGGAAGCCACACTACACCAGCCAAGCAATGCAGTGTATTGGTATAACCTGGGTAACGCGCAGCGGGAGCTTGGAAAGCCCCAGGCCGCATTAGAGAGCTTTAAGTTATCAATCAAATTCGACCCCAACGATGCCGATGCGCACAATAATTTGGGCAATATACAGCGCGAATTGGGCAAACTGGATGCAGCCATTGCCAGCTATGAGCGCGCTTTACAGCTAAACCCAAACTTACATCATGCCTTAGCGCATTTGGTGCACCAAAAACAGCATGTGTGTGATTGGGTTGGTCAAAATAGTAATAACTTGGATGTGCAGTTTGCAGAAATTCGCCGTTTAGTGCGTGAAGAGCCAAGTGCGCAAATTTCACCGTTTGCTTTTTTGGCAATTCCTGGCACCACCGCTGCAGAACAAAAGCAATGCGCAAGCAATTGGGCGAATAATCTATTTGGACATATGGTGGAAAATAGCTCGAAGAGTGCGCCAAACAGAACCAAAAATGTAAAAGAAAAAATTAATATTGGCTATTTATCGGCTGATTTCAGGCTACATCCACTAGCGTTTTTAATCACGGAACTCATCGAAAAGCACGATAGAAATAAATTCAGAGTTGTAGCCTACTCTTATGGCGCGCTTGATAACACGCCCACTAGGAAGCGATTGGTTAAAGCGTTTGACCAGTTTAACGATATTCGCCATTTGAACGACATCCAGGCCGCGCAAAAAATCCAGCAAGATAGCATCGATATTCTGGTGGACTTAACTGGTTTTACGCAAACCAGTCGCACCAGCATCGTTGCGCTTAAGCCCGCACCTATTAGGATTAAC
>JAKFEP010000157.1:0-12295 GCA_036675645.1 Methylotenera sp.
AAATGACAAAGGGCTAGCCTAAGCTAACCCCTTGTTTTATATGGTGCGCCCGAAGAGATTCGAACTCCTGACCCCTTGGTTCGTAGCCAAGTACTCTATCCAGCTGAGCTACGGGCGCATGCGCACATTATACGCGGTACTGCATGTTTCTAAAAGCTAAAACTTGGCGGAGAGCGAGGGATTCGAACCCTCGATACAGATTTAAGCCCGTATGCTTCCTTAGCAGGGAAGTGCCTTCGACCACTCGGCCAGCTCTCCGTTTTATTCAAACTACGCTTTATTGCAAGGGCGCGATATTACTTGAAACGCCCCTAAAAATCAATGAAAACTAGGCTTATGTTCCTTCTAATTCAAATGCTTTGTGTAGAACCCTTACTGCGAGTTCCATATATTTTTCTTCTACCACCACCGCAATTTTAATTTCGCTGGTAGAGATCATTTGTATATTAATACCTTCTTCGGCGAGTGTGCGGAACATTTGGCTGGCAATGCCAACGTGTGAGCGCATGCCTACACCCACCACGGCCACTTTGGCGATTTTGTCGTCACCAATAACTTCACGCGCTTTAATAAACCCTTGCACTTTGTCTTTGAGTATCGCTAAAGCCTTATTCATCTCGTTTTTGTGCACGGTAAAGGTGAAGTCAGTTTCACCATTCGCACTTACGTTTTGAATAATCATATCGACGTCAATATTGGCATCAGCAATCGGGCCTAAAATTTGGTAAGCGATGCCTGGTGTATCAGGTACGCCCAGTACCGTGATTTTGGCTTCATCGCGGTTAAATGCAATGCCTGAGATAATGGGTTCTTCCATGTCGTTGTCCTTACTTGCTTCTTCAAATGTAATCAGTGTGCCTTCGCCTTCATCTTCAAAACTAGAAAGCACACGCAACTTAACTTTATATTTACCGGCAAACTCTACCGAGCGTATCTGCAATACCTTGCTGCCTTGGCTGGCGAGTTCCAGCATCTCTTCAAAGGTGATTTTATTTAGGCGACGCGCTTCAGGCACTACGCGCGGGTCAGTTGTGTAAACTCCATCCACATCGGTGTAAATCTGGCATTCATCCGCTTTAAGTGCGGCTGCAAGCGCAACGCCTGTAGTATCTGACCCGCCACGGCCAAGCGTGGTAATGTTGCCAAACTCATCTGCACCTTGGAAGCCTGCTACTACAACTACGTAGCCATCATTCAGGTCTTGTTTGATATTGTATTCATCAATATCTAGAATGCGCGCTTTAGTAAAAGCGGCATCAGTAAGGATTTTCACTTGTGCGCCAGTGTAACTTTTGGCTTTAATGCCAAGCTCAATCAAAGCCAGCGCAGTTAGGCCTATGGTCACCTGTTCACCGCTGGAAATCATTACATCTAGTTCGCGTGGGTCTGGGTCCGGCATAATTTCTTTAGCCAGTGCAATCAGTTTGTTGGTTTCCCCAGACATAGCAGAAACGACTACTACCACTTGATGCCCCATGGCTTTGTAGCGTGCTACTCTTCTTGCGACGTTACGAATTCTTTCAGGATTCGCTACAGAGGTACCGCCGTATTTTTGTACAATTAATGCCATAATTCGTTAAGCTTTAGTTGGTTTTTAATATTAAAGTTTAATTGGTTTAAATTTTACTGGTTTAAATTTTACTGGTTTAAATTTTAAGGCTTACCCAGTCTTTTACACTTGCCAGAGCTTTAGGTAACTGGCTGGCATCAGTACCGCCCGCCATTGCCATATCCGGCTTTCCACCACCTTTGCCACCTACTTGGCTGGCCACATGGTTGACCAAATCTCCCGCTTTTAGTTTTGCGATTAAATCTTGGGTTACGCCAGCAGCCAAACTCACTTTGCCATCATTTACGCTGGCGAGCACAATCGCAGCAGTTTTTAGCTTATCTTTTAGCTTATCCATCGTTTCACGCAAGGCGTTAGCGTCAGCGCCTTCCAGTGTTGCCGCAAGCACTTTTACACCATTAATTTCAATGGCTTGGCTGGACAGGTCATCACCTTGGCTAGCGGCAAGTTTTGATTTTAAACGCGCTAATTCTTTTTCAAGCGAACTTGCACGGTCGCTTAACTGTGCGACTTTGTTGGTAATTTCACTGCTTGGCGCTTTCAAATCACTCGCCAGTTGATTAATTAAGGCTTGCTGCGCGTTAATTAGTTTCAGTGCGCCATTGCCGGTAGTGGCTTCCACGCGGCGCACACCAGCCGCTACACCGCTTTCCGCGTAGATTTTAAATAGGCCAATGTCACCAGTACGGTTGACATGCGTGCCGCCGCATAACTCACGGCTACTGCCAATATCCAAAACACGTACTTCATCGCCATATTTTTCGCCAAACAGCATCATGGCACCGGTTTTTTGTGCGGATTCAATATCCATTATCCGCGCTTGCGTGGCTTCGTTAGCGAGGATTTCTGCATTCACAATCGCTTCCACTTTGGCAATTTCATCATCAGTCATCGGGGCGTTATGTACAAAGTCAAAACGGGTTTTATCGCTATCAACCAAGCTGCCTTTTTGTTGCACATGTTCGCCTAAAACTTCGCGCAACGCTTTGTGCATCAAATGCGTGGCAGAATGGTTACGCACAGTATCTGCTCTAGACGCCAAATCTACATTGGCCTTTACCGTGTCGCCTACATTCAGCGTACCTGTTTTTAAAATGCCATGATGTCCAAATACGGCAGCTTGAATCTTCTGTGTATCTTCTACTGCAAAGATACCGTTATCACTTTTAATGCTACCGCTGTCGCCAACTTGACCGCCAGACTCTGCGTAGAATGGGGTAACGTCTAAAACAACGATGCCCTGGTCGCCTTCATTTAAGATGTCAACCGGTGAGCTATCTTTGTAGAGTGCGAGTATTTTTGCACTGGTTTCTAAAGTTTCGTAACCTTTGAAGTCGGTGCTGGCGCCTGTGTATTCGACATTGGTTGCGCCTTTAAACTTGCCTGCTGCACGCGCTTGGTCTTTTTGGCGCGCCATCGCGGCATCGAAACCTGCTGTATCGACGATGACATCACGTTCACGACATATGTCAGCCGTTAAATCAAGCGGAAAGCCATAGGTATCGTGCAGTTTAAATGCAGTTTCGCCGTTAAAAATTTGCTTGGTGTTAGCGAGTTCAGTTTCTAAAATCGCCATGCCGTTTTCAATGGTTTCAAAGAAGCGGTCTTCTTCCAGTTTCAGCATATCCATAATGCACGCTCTGTTTGCAACAAGCTCAGGGTAAGCTTCGCCCATGATAGTGACTAAATCAGGTACTATTTTATAGAAGAAAGCGGCGCGACTACCCAGCTTATAACCATGCCGAATAGCGCGGCGGATAATACGGCGTAGTACATAGCCGCGGCCTTCATTACCAGGAATCACGCCATCAGCGATTAAGAATGAGCAGGCGCGAATATGGTCAGCCAGCACTTTTAGACTTGGGCTGTTTAAATCCGGAGTTTTAGTTTCGCGTGCGGCAGCAGCGATTAAGGCGGTAAAAATATCGATTTCATAATTGGCATGTACGTGCTGCAATACCGCAGAAATACGTTCTAGCCCCATGCCAGTATCCACACTAGGCTTGGGCAGTTTATGCATTACACCTGCTTCGTCGCGGTTAAACTGCATAAATACGTTATTCCAGATCTCGATAAACCGATCACCATCTTCATCTGGGCTGCCTGGTGGGCCGCCAAAGTGGTGGTCGCCATGGTCGTAGAATATCTCGGTGCATGGGCCGCAAGGGCCAGTGTCGCCCATCATCCAAAAGTTATCTGAAGCGTAGCGCGCGCCTTTGTTATCACCAATGCGAATAATGCGCTCGGCTGGCATGCCTATTTTTTTATGCCAAATATCATACGCTTCGTCATCTTCTGCATACACAGTGACGGTAAGTTTGTCTTTTGGTAGCTTAAATACGTCGGTTAAAAGCTCCCATGCGTAGCTAATCGCATCTTCTTTAAAATAATCACCGAAGCTGAAGTTGCCCAACATTTCGAAAAACGTGTGGTGACGTGCGGTGTAACCAACATTTTCGAGATCGTTATGTTTGCCGCCAGCACGCACACATTTTTGGCTGGATGCGGCGCGGGTATAAGAGCGTTTATCAAAGCCTAAAAAAACATCTTTAAATTGATTCATGCCTGCGTTAGTGAATAGCAGGGTAGGGTCACCGTGCGGCACCAGAGAGCTGGATGCAACTACGGCATGGCCTTTGGAGGCGAAGAAATCAAGAAACGCTTGCCGAATCTCGTTGCTGCTAGGGTTATTACTTAACTTAATTGTCATCTTCTTTTAAATTCATTTGTTGGGCGAATTGCAACGTTACGCGGTACTCGCAGCCTCGCCGTACAAACCCGTACTGCCTCGGTTGCTGTGTTCCGTGCGCCTTGCACTTCATCCCAACATGATGAATTTCTAAATTCCCAAAAAATCACTCTTCTTTGTTTGAACTATTTAACACTTTTTTAATAATATCAAAGCCAAAACCCCGGCTTTGCAAAAATCTTGCTTGCCTAGCCCATTCGTCACGACTTGCAGGAATAGCTTTGAATTTCTTGCGCCAGATTTCCTTGGCGTTGTCCAACTCATTCTCTTTTACCTGCTCTAGCGCAGTTTCAATTAAATCTTGGGAAACGCCTTTTTCGCGTAACTCATTGGCGATTTTTGCGCTGCCAAATTTGTGCGAACGCGCATGCACGATTTGTTCGGTAAAACGCGCGTCTGAAAGCCAGCCACGCGTTTTAAAGTCTTCTAAAATTGCAGTGACCATCTCAAAACTTTCATCTTCTTCAAGATAAGTTTTAAGCTTTTGGCCTAGCTCAGCATAAGAGTACTCTCGCTTTCCGAGGTATTCTAGCGCGCGTTGCCGCAAGCTTTTAGGCTGGAATTTTATTCGTCGTCCCTGCTAATCTTCTTAGGTGCTAATCGTCTTCACTACGAGGTGCCGTCATTCCATCCGCCAGTTGCTTGGCATTGGCACGGATTTTAGCTTCAATTTCTTTGGCGACTTCTGGGTGTTCGCGTAAATACTCTTTAGCATTTTCTTTGCCTTGGCCAATCTTCTCGCCATTGTAGGCGTACCAAGCACCGGCCTTTTCTACAAATTTTAAGTTAGAACCCAGCTCAATAATCTCGCCTAAGCGTGAAATGCCTTCGCCGTAGACAATCTCAAACTCGGCTTGTCTAAACGGCGGCGCCACTTTGTTTTTGATGACTTTAACGCGTGTCTCGCTACCGATAACTTCATCGCCTTTTTTAATCGCACCAGTACGGCGAATATCTAAGCGTACAGAAGCATAAAATTTGAGCGCATTACCGCCAGTGGTGGTTTCTGGGCTACCAAACATGACGCCGATTTTCATGCGGATTTGGTTAATAAAAATCACCATGGTGTTGGTACGTTTGATGTTGCCGGTGAGTTTACGCAAAGCTTGCGACATTAAACGTGCTTGCAGGCCCATGTGTGAGTCGCCCATCTCGCCTTCAATTTCAGCACGTGGAGTAAGTGCTGCAACAGAGTCGACAACCACGATATCAACAGAACCGCTACGCACTAGCATGTCGACAATTTCCAGTGCTTGCTCACCTGTGTCAGGCTGTGAAATCAACAACTCAGGCACGTTGACACCTAATTTGGCGGCATACTGGGGGTCTAGCGCGTGCTCAGCATCGATAAACGCTGCGACACCGCCCAGTTTTTGCATTTCGGCGATGACTGATAATGTCAGAGTGGTTTTGCCGGATGACTCAGGCCCGTAAATCTCGATGACGCGGCCACGTGGCAAACCGCCGATGCCCAGCGCAATATCTAAGCCCAGCGAGCCAGTGGAAACCGCTTGAATATCTTCACCAACTGCAGCATCGCCCATTTTCATAATAGAGCCTTTACCAAATTGCTTTTCAATTTGTGCAAGGGCGGCGGCTAGCGCTTTGCTTTTGTTGTCATCCATGGGTTTTTACCTTTAATTTGAAGTGCTTAATGGGCTATTAAATCAACTTGCAATTATTCCATAAATTGCTGTTTAAGGTAAGCATTGCCAGACCCCATGCACATGTATTTGTTTTTATCTCTAAGTAAACTTTATGTAATTTTTTGCGTTTTAAGCATAGGGAGAATTTTTTTACGGAGGACAACATGAAAATTTTACGTTCATTAGTAGCAGTATTAGCAATTGGAGCAGCCACAATATCCACTGCCAATGCACGCGACTCTTTTAGTTTAGGTATTAACATTGGCGGTTTCGGCTATGCACCACCAGTGGTTTACCACGCACCACCAGTGGTTTACCACGCGCCGCATGCCTATTACTATGAACCCGTGCGCACTTATTATCACGCGCCAGTAGTGTCATTTGGTTATTATGACGGTGGCGGCCACCGCTACAATGGTCACCGCCATCATAATGCAAGGCATGGCTGGGGTAATGGTCATCGTGGTCACAATGATGGCCATCGTGGCGGAAATCGTGGTGGTCACCGTGGTGGAAACCACCGCGGTCACCACTAGTTAGGCAAGCTTAATTAATTTGTTTTAATGACTCAACAAGCTGCTGCATTAAAAAAGCAGTGGCTTGTTGGCGTATTTGTTGGCGATTGCCCGTGAAATGTCGCGTTGTAGCGCTTATGGGTTGATTTGAGCTAACTGAAGCAAAACACACGGTGCCAACGGGCTTTTGCGTATTACCACCATCTGGCCCGGCAATACCAGTAATGCTTCCTGCGATGCTTGCGTTGCTGTGCTTTAACGTGCCTAAAACCATTTCAATTGCGGTTTGCTCGCTTACTGCGCCAAATGTCTCTAATGTTTCAGGTGACACACCAAGCAGGTTTATTTTTGCTTGGTTGCTATAAGTCACAAATCCGCAATCAAACCACGCAGAACTACCTGCCACGCGGGTGGTGACTTCAGCAACCATGCCGCCTGTGCAAGACTCTGCCAGCGCTAGTTTCAGGTTGCGCACTTTTAGCATTGCGCCTAATTCTGTAGCCAATGCAGTGAGCGTTGCCTCCAAATCAGTTAACAATATGTTTTGTTCCGCCATCGCTTAGCCAATATAAATAACCATATGCAATCAACCACATACACAAGCCTGCGTAAATTGCTGCCAATAAATCATCAAACATCACCCCAAAACCGCTCTTAAATTTTGCGTCAAATTGGCGAATTGGGAATGGTTTCCAGATATCAAACAACCTAAACAGTAAAAATGCCGCCAACCATGCAGCCCAATGCGGCGGCGTGATAGTAAGCACTAACATCATGGATACAATTTCATCCCAAACAATGCCTCCATGGTCAGCAACGCCTAAGTCTTGACTGGTTTTATCGCAAAAATAAATGCCGATTAAAAATAGCACAGTAATAATAAGTAATTGTATGTGAATTACGTAGCTGGAAATGAGCCAGAATAATGGCAAACCGAATAATGTGCCAATTGTGCCTGGTGCCTTTGGCGCCAAGCCACTGCCGAATCCTAATGCAAAAAAATGTGCAGGGTGCGAAAGTAAGAATTTAATATCGAGTTTAGGCAAAGTGATCGAAGCCCTGTTTTAAAAGACTTAAAGGCATATGTTTATACAGAGGTTGCACGCCACTATCTGTAGGGCCAGCGGGTTTGTAAGTACTTGCGATGCAAGTTAAAAATAAATGCTGTTGCTGGCTTAATAGTTGAATTTCATCTCGCTTGCTGGGCGGTGCAGTAAAACATAACTCGTAATCATCGCCACCTGCCAGCACGCATTGGTGAATTAGCGGTTCGTGTAGATTTTTCACATGATAAGGCGACATTGGTAAACGTTCTATATGTATTTCTGCACCTAAGTTTGACGCCTTCAACACGTGACCTAAATCAGCCAATAATCCATCTGAAATATCAATACAACTTGTGGCAATACCATTGAGCGATAACCCCAGAGTGGCGCGTGGCATTGGTCTGTGGAGCTCATGAATATTGGCTTGCAGTATATCGTTTTCTAGTTTGATTTTGCCTTGTAAATGCGATAAAGCCAATGCAGCACTACCCAATGTGCCACTCACCCAAATATCATCGCCTGGTTGCGCGCTACTGCGTTTAAGCGCTTTGCTTTTTGGTACTTCACCCATAATGGTAATGCTGATATTGAGTGGGCCCTTTGTTGTATCCCCGCCGATTAGATCAATAGCAAACGCTTCAGCACATGCAAAAAAACCGCAGGAAAATTCGGCCAACCAACTTTCATTGATTTCAGGTAATGCAATCGCCAAAGTTGCCCATTTTGCTTGGGCGCCCATTGCGGCTAGGTCTGAAATATTGACAGCAAGCGACTTCCAACCAATATCGTAAGGGGCAGCGTCGTGAAAAAAGTGCGTACCCGCAACCGACATATCGGTAGAAACTACTAGTTGCATTCCTTCGGCAATGGTCACCAAAGCAGCGTCATCCCCTGCACCTAAATCGGTGTGGCGCGTTGGACGGGTGAAGTATTTCTGGATGAGATTAAATTCGTTCATGTTTACAAAGCAGCCGACTTTTTATACAGATTTAACGCATAAAATGCAAAGGTAATCCCAACTAAATCCGCCAGCCAGTCAGCAACACTGCCAGTTCTTGTGTGGGTGAACAACGATTGCGCTTGTTCCATCAAGCCACTGTAAATCACTAAACCCAAACAAATATATAGCCCTTGTTTGGGATGGGCTTTAACGCCCAGATAGGTGAGCAAGGCAAAAATAATGGCATGTTGTAATTTATCTTTAGGCCAAGTTTGCGGGACAGGTTTTACTTCCAGCAGTAAGAAAAAAGTGACGGCCGCAACCATGCCCCAAAACAACCAAGTAAAAATTAATTTTTTATTCAACATATGAGTAGCTTCTTCATTATTTTTTTGGCCGAAACGCTTTGCAAATGGTTTCGTTGGTTTCAAGGTAGGGCATCGGTTTCTCATGAGTGCCAAGTAAGTCCAGGCAATAGGGCACCGCGGCAAAAATACCATGCACTTTTATGTTGGCGCTTTCGTCTTTTAGGCCTTCCAGTGTTTGTGCAATGGCTTTGGGTTGACCTGGCAGGTTGATGATTAAGCATTGTTTGCGGATGACCGCAACTTGCCTTGATAGAATGGCTGTTGGGACAAAATTGAGGCTGATTTGACGCATTTGCTCGCCAAACCCCGGCATTTCCTTGTCGCCAATATTCAGTGTTGCTTCTGGCGTTACGTCGCGCACCGCTGGCCCTGTGCCGCCTGTGGTAAGAATCAAATGGCAGCCTTGATAGTCCACTAAGTCGATTAAAGTCTCTTCAATATCGCTTTGTTCATCGGCAATTAAGCGCGCTTCAATGGTAAATGGTGAAACAATGGCGCGGCCAAGCCATTCTTTCAAGCTGGGGATGCCCTTGTCTTCGTAGACTCCAGCGGACGCGCGATCGCTAATAGAAACTAAGCCGATTTTGCAGGCTATGTGGTTAATTTGGGACGTCATGTGAATTGTTTAATAACTTTTCTGTCTAGCTTGTGTATATAGATTGTATTATGACAAAAATATTGGAGATTTAAACATGCAAAAAATATTACTGGGCTTAATGTTGACGCTTTTCTGCAACTTGCAGGCATTTGCTGCAGATAACCCTTATGAGAAAAATTTTAAAGCGCAAAACACAGGCGGTTTGGTTTCATTACAGGCTAACCCAGATACTAAAATGTATGTGAGCAATCACAAAGATAAAGACAACATTAGCATGCTGGAAAATGGTTACGACATGATGGGCACTACCGGCTTTGAAGGGGGTGAAGTGCCTGCAGAGTTAGCCCTGCAACATGCCAAGGCAATCAAAGCGGACACGGTGTTGGTCTACACTAAATACGGCGCTGCACGGACAGCCGCTTCTAAAATTGATACGTATAAAGAAGCCGCAAAAAAGAATGGCGGCGAGATTGATGAAAAAGATTTAATTGAAGATGACATCAAATATAAATATTTCGCCAGCTATTGGGCCAAGTTGCCACCGCCATTGCTGGGAGTGCATGTCATTAAATTAGCACGCTCTGCAGATGAAGAAAATCAGCAAAAACAGCTGCTTAAAGGCTTGAATGTGCTGGCTGTGGTTAAAGGGTCTCCAGCTGAAGTCGCGGGTATTATGCGTGGTGATATGTTGCTAAAACTAAATAATACGGAGTTGAATAAAGCAGAAGAGCTTGCAAAAGTGGTACGTGAGCATCAAGGCAAGCAAGTGGAAGTAGAGTACGAGCGCGATGGTGTAAAAGGAACCACTAAAGCGCAAATTAATACTAAAAATTAAGTTAAATGCCACTAACCATTTAGTAGTTATATATGGTTAGTTGCTTGTGATGAAATGTTTAATATGGGCAACTAGTCATTGGGTTTTCCAAGTAACCATAACCATGAAAAGCCTATGATTGCTGCAACCAATGATGCGAATATAACGCCAGTTTTAGCCATCAAAAGATAATCAGGATGGCCTTTAAATGCCAATTCGGCGATGAAAATAGACATCGTAAACCCAATTCCAGCCAATACAGAAACGGCGGCTACCTGACTAAAGCTCGCACCAGTTGGTAATCGTGCAATATTCAGTTTTAGGGCAATCCAACATGCACCAGAGATGCCAATAAACTTTCCGCAGACTAAGCCAAGCATTACACCCAGCATGACCGGGTGAGAAAAAGTATCTCCCAATGAATCAAGTTTAATGGCAATGCCAGCATTAAATAAGGCAAAAATAGGAATAATCAAAAATGCTACCGGAATATGCCATAACTGTTCGAGTCGCTGCAATGGCGATTGCACACCAATAACGCTATCTTCAATCGTTTCTACAGTGCTAAATAGTTCTTGGTTTGTCATTAAGCTAGTGCCTGTTTTTTGGTGGCTGGCAAAATTAGTAACTTGTTCTTTAATTCGGCTAATAAATAAGGCGGGGTCATACTTAGAGCGCGTGGGGACCGTAAATGCGCCTAATACGCCAGCCAGTGTTGCATGCACCCCTGATTGCATCATTGCATACCATAAGACAATAGCAATGATGAAGTAAGGGTATGCACTTCGAATGCCTGAAAAATTAAGCACGAATAATAGTGCGACTAAAATCGCAGAAATAATTAACCAATTGGTGACAATTTGCTCGGTGTAAAAAATAGCAATGACTAAAACAGCTCCTAAGTCATCCGCAATCGCCAGTGCAATTAAAAAAGTAACCAGTGATTTTGGCACGCGTTTAGCCAATAATACCAACGCGCCAACTGCAAATGCGATGTCAGTTGCCATTGGCACTCCCCAGCCACGTGCTTCGTCTCCACTGGGATTAAACGCGGCATAAATTAAAGCGGGCACTAGCATTCCGCCGACTGCTGCGATAATAGGTAATGATGCTTGTTTAATATCTGATAGTTCGCCAACGAGTATTTCGCGCTTGAGCTCCATGCCCACAACAAAAAAGAATATGGCCATCAGCGCATCATTTACCCAATGATGCAAACTCATGGATAAGCTCCAACTACTGACTGTTAGACTTAATGTGGTATGTAAGACATGCTGATATATCTCGCTGAATCTGTCACTGTTAGCCAGGAATAAAGCAACGATAGTCGCCAGTACCAACAAGATGCTACTGGCTGTTTGATTGTGAATAAACTCTTCAATTGGGGTTAAAACGCGTGAAAACGTCCGCTCCCATGGCGCATAAATAACACCAGGTTCAGAGGTGTTTCGATCTTTTTTATTGTTTGCCATGCTGGCTCCTGCTTTTGAATTAATGCTTAATCTGCAAAGCGATTATTGTCATCTGACTCAGAAGTTTGTTCAATGCCATTTTCTATGACGGCGCGAATAAGTTTAAATAACTCACGGCTACTTTTAGGCGGCTTATTGGCAGCAGCTTCTTTTTGCGCATTGCGAATCAGCGTGCGCAATTGCTGGCTATCGGTATGCGGGTATGCGACTAAAAATTCAGAAACTGCATCTGCATTCTCAATCATGCGGTCGCGCCAACGCTCCATGCTATGAAAACGTGCATTTTCTTGCGTGTTTTTGCCTTCCCAGGCCTGCAATTGCTCAACGATAGGTGCGGCATCAATATCGCGCATAAGCCTGCCTAAATATTGCATTTGGCGGCGAATGGCACCATTGGCGGTTAAGCGTTTAGCCTCAAGTACCGCGTCGAATAGCGTTTCTGGCAGAGCCAATTTAATTAATTTGTCTTTAGGTAAATCTACCAAACTTTTACCTATGCTTTGCGCAGCATCCGCTTCGGCTTTTAGCTTGGTTTTACTGATTGGTTCAATTGTTTCGTTGTTTTCAGTCACGGTTT
>JAKFEP010000173.1:0-12218 GCA_036675645.1 Methylotenera sp.
TCTAGAAGCTGCTCTAAAGTGCCCGGCCGGGCTAACAGGTAGCCCTGTCCATAATCGCAACCAAACTGGTTTAACAAGGTTTTCTGGCTTACCGTTTCTATCCCTTCTGCAATCACTTTAATGTCCAGTTTTTGAGCCATATGGATGATGGCCTCACAAAGCACAGCGTCATAATTGTCAGATGCAAGATTCTGAATAAATGATTTATCTATTTTTACATAGTGAATATCAAATTTTTTCAGGTAGGCAAGCGCTGAATAACCTGTTCCAAAGTCATCAATAGAAAGCTCAATACCTGCATTTTGCAAGGTGGAGAGGGTGCTTAACACGATATGAGATGCCTCTAAAAGAAGCCCTTCTGTAATTTCGAGGCAAATACAGCTCCCCGGAATCCCATGTGCATTAATACTTTTGACCCAGTTTAGCAGGCTCTCCGGATGGTGAAGTTGGTGCGGGGAAACGTTAATGCTTAACTGAAAATCAGCACCCAGATTATGGCGAATACTGGATAAATCTTTTAACGCTTGATGAAAAACCCACTGGCCTAATTGGTCAATCAATCCCGTTTCTTCTGCAATCGGAATAAAATCAACTGGGTTGACTAAACCTTTGGTAGGATGATTCCATCTAATCAGTGCTTCTGCTTTGGTAATGCTTGAATCTTTTAGATTGAGTATGGGCTGGTAATACATGGTGAACTGCTCTTTCAGCATGGCACCTCTTAAATCATTGGCTATCGATAGCCTATTAGATGAAGTGGTCTGCATCGATTGCGTAAAAAATTTATAACGATTGCGGCCAAGTTTCTTCGCTTCATACATGGCCTGATCAGCGTAGATGAGTAGTCCTTCAGAGCTCTGACTATCATCCGGGTATAGAGTGACGCCTATACTGGCAGAAATAAAAAACAAGTTGTTATCAATAGAAAACGGCTTTTCGAGCTCAATTAATATTTTTTGACAGGTTTTTTCTAGGCTATAGATATCTTTCAGATCAGCCATAATCACCATGAACTCATCTCCGCCAATACGTGCGGTTGTATCAGACGACCTGACGCATGTACTGATACGGTCGGCCGCCTCTGCCAGTAATTTATCGCCTACGGTATGGCCTGATTGATCATTGACGCGCTTAAAGTTATCCAAATCAATGTACAGCAGGCCTACTGGCAAGTTAGATCTATTCGCTCTATCTAGCGCTTGTTGGAGGCGGTTATGTAACAAGTGGCGATTAGGTAGTTTTGTTAGGAAATCAAAATTGGCCTGATGCCAAATTTGTTGCTGGGATTCAGCCTCTTTTTTCTTGATAGCTTCTTTTAATCGATAAAATCTGACCAAGCCTATTATGAGTATGATAGAGATGGCGCCAAGTATAGCGGTGATAAAATGGTTAATTTTAGGGTCAGTAACTCTCCATTTTTCAAGTAATTCCTGGTTGTCTGGCTCAATTGCTGACAACCCCTTTTCAAGTATAGAAGCAAGCTCTGGCCGATCACTTCTAACTGCCATCGAAACCTCAGAGCTAAATGGTGTAAGCCCGGATTTTTCTGCATATTTTAAGCGGTTAAACACGATGTTGTAATCTATGATCATTTCATTGCCTACATAAGCATCCACCGTTCCAACTCTCAGCTCTTCAAGAGCTTCATCCGCGATATCAACGTATACGAGTTTTATTTTAGGATAGTTGTCGCGTATTTTCTGCCCCAAAGGCCCACCTCTAAAGATAGCAACACGTGCGTTATCAAGGTCTTCAAGAGACGTTATTTTTGAATCCTTCTTGGTGTTCTTGTTTGTGTAAATTGCGAGTGGAAACACAAGAAATGGTTGATTCAGCGAACGAAATTTGGGATTCTTCAAGCTTTTATTACTAATCCCTGAAATAATATCTGCTTCCACTGGCTCGATATTATCGTGATAGTCCATGATAATAAAATTGACTTGCAGCAAATTCGCCAGCCGAGTCAAATAATCAATTGATAATCCGCGATGCTTCTCACTTTCCAGCTTGAATTCGATTGGCATCCATCCGCTTTTAACGGCTACTTTGATGTTCTGGTTTTTTTCAAGCCACGCTTTCTCATTGGGGGTAAGTCTTATATTGAACTCTTGGGCCTCACGGATTTTTTTAGCACTACTAATTTTTTCTGGCTGAATAGTTTCGGCGGCAATTAGAGGTGGCTGAGTCGAAGAGAGTAAAAGGCAAAGAATTGCTAGCTGGAGTATTAATTTCAGAAGGTCTTGCCTATAAAATAATATGAAGCTTTGCATTTTATATGTGCTTAATAAGTCTCTTGTATGTAGAGAACATAAGCTTCTACTATATTAAACCTTTATATTATAGTTATATAGCGATTTGTGATTAAGCCCGCTGCTGCTGAAATGAAGACTTGGCTTCGGAGGATGCCACGTTTATTACACACGCTAAAATCGTCATCAATTGAGGTCAGCATATCGACTAGCTATAGAAGTAAAGCCTTAACTAGCTAAAGCCTGCTCGGCAGATACATAATCACAACCTAACGCTTCAGCAACAGCATGATTGGTGACCATGCCATTGTGTATACACAGGCCTTGCAATAGGTTTTGATCGTCATTTAGTGCCTGTAAGCCTTTGTCTGCAAGTGCCAATATAAAAGGCTGGGTAGCATTATTAAGGGCATAAGATGAAGTCTTTGGAACCGCTGCGGGCATATTGGCAACGCAATAGTGGATAACATTATCAACCAGGTAAATAGGGTCATCATGGGTGGTAGCCCGTGAGGTTTCGCAGCCGCCTCCTTGATCGATAGCGACATCTACAATGACTGCGCCTGGTTTCATGCGCTTTATCAGGGCGTGGCTAATAAGCTTTGGTGCGGTGGCGCCTCGAATTAGTATACCAATAATGACCAAATCCGCATCTAAACAATGACATTCAATCGTTTCTGCGTTAGAAAAAGCCGTGTTAAGCAAAGGCCCAAATTGCGATAATAGATTTTTCAATACATCAATATTGCGATCTATAACCCAAACTTCAGCGCCCATACCCAATGCAATCTGCGCAGCATTCGCGCCTACTACACCGCCGCCAATAATCACGACCTTTGCCCGGGTTGCACCAGCTACGCCACCCAGTAATACTCCCAAGCTGCCATGTGGACGTTCCAGAAAATGCGCACCAGCCTGTATTGAAAGTCGTCCAGCCACGGCAGACATAGGGGCCAGCAAGGGTAAACCACCATCATTGTCGGTTACCGTTTCGTAAGCAATGCAAGTGGCGGTGGATTTGATTAAGTCTAAGGTTTGCAGTGGATCTGGTGCCAGATGTAAATAGGTAAACAAAATCTGCCCGCCATGTAAAAGTTTTCGCTCACTGGCTTGAGGTTCTTTCACTTTGACAATCATTTGCGCTGATCCGAAGATTCGCTCTGGACTGCTTGTAATAGTGGCGCCAGCAGCCTCATATTCAGCATCAGAAGCGCCGATACCGATGCCCGCATCAGTCTCTACCATCACTTGGTGACCACGCATAGTAAGGGCTTTAACATTGGCGGGAACGATGCCAACGCGATACTCCCTGTTTTTGATTTCTTTGGGGATTCCAATCAGCATAAATATTTTTAAATCAAAATAATCACCATGTCAGACTAGCATGAAAATAAATAAAAATGGCTGTGTCGAGGGAAGAATTTTTGTATGTGGCAGGCAAAACCACAAAGTGTGGTATCAGCTTTTTTAAAGGGGATTAAAAAACAATATGCATCATTTTTTAGGATTTTTATAGTTTTTTATAGAAGGTGTAGACACCAAATTCTTATGGCGGATTGTCTAACTACACAAAATGCACTTCAACCCGCTTGCCCAAAGCTGCCGCATATTTGCGCAATGTACTAATACTAGGCGAATGCTTACCAGAAGCGAGTGCGCTTTCAAGCCGAGCTACTGCTGGTGCTTTAGTCCCCATGCGTTTAGCTACATCTGCTTGCGATAAACCAGCGGCGCGCCTTGCCGCTAGCATCTCATCTAACATTGCAAACTCTTCACGGTTTAAGCGTTCATATTCTGCGCGCACGGCAGGGTTATCTAGCATATTTGCTTTTAACTCGACATGCGTTAATACTGATTTAACTTTCATGTTTATCACCTTCATCGTGTTTCAGTCAGGCGCAACTCGCGCGGTGGCGTTCTTTGCGACTTTTTAACAGATATGCAATATCACAATCCGTTTGCCAATCAACGTGCAATAAAACACACGGGCAATTCCTAAAGCGCTTTTAAGCCGCAATTCAACCAAGCCACTACCAAACGCCTTGGTTGCGGCTCCCCAAGTTAGCGCCATATATCTCTATGTAGACAGTCAAAGCAAGGTAGCGACGACGCAACCATTCTGGCAAAGCCAAAATCTTAATTGCACAGCATGGCAATACTAAATAATGGTGTATTGCATTGCGAAATAGTAACAAATATGTTACAAAAAACAAGCTGTAATTAACCCAATAGCCGCAAATGATAAAAATGTAGGATAAACCGGATGAATAAATACTCAAACCCATCATCTCACAACCCTCATGAATATTGGATTACAGAGCATGTCTTGAACATTTAAATCAACAAATGGGCTTTGTTTCACTTAAACAGACACAACACAGCAAGTAATGACAACGAATCGAAGTGGCAGCATGCTAGGGTTAGGCATATTACTTTTTATATATATCTGGGGTGCGGTTGCATTATTAATTGCTAGTACAATCATTATTATTATTAATATGCTCAATACAGCTTGTTTTCAAATTTCTGATATACAGTCAGATAATCAGCTGAATGCTAGCAAAGGACTAACATGCTGAAAAGTTTTTGGAAAAAAACTTCATCAACTCCCCATTTAATTGCTTTACGCATTTTCACGATCTACCTGCTTATTGGTGTTTTCTGGATATTTTTTAGCGATCACATCCTGCAGAAGTTAGTTTCTACGCAAGAACAATTCACTCAGTACAGTATTTATAAAGGCTGGGCATTTATTACGTTCACAGCTGCTCTGCTTTATTTCTTGGTGCGAGCAAACATAGCAGGATATCTGAACATTGAGGCCTCTTTTCATGTCAGTGAAGATCGTTGGAAGTTTGCGCTAGAAGGCGCTGGTGATGGCGTTTGGGATTGGGATATGGTGACGGACCAGGTGTTTCGCTCGACACGATGGAAAGAAATTTACGGCTATACCAGCGATGAACTTGAGGAAACGGCTACAGCAGGGCGTGCGCTTGTCCATCCAGATGATTTGCCTCAAATGCTAGAAGATACACAAGCATATCTGCAAGGGGAAAGAGATATCTATGTGTCTGAATTCCGCATTCTTTGTAAAGATGGTACTTGGAAGTGGACGCTAAGCCGGGGCATGGTGATTCGCCATGATGTTGATGGTAAGCCTTTACGTATGATTGGCACGCATACCGATATTAGCGAAAGAAAGAATGCCGAGGCTCAAGTATTTCGCTTAGCACACTATGATCAATTGACTCATCTGCCGAACCGTATTTTGTTTTTAGACCGCTTTCAACAAGAAATTAAAAAGGCCCAGCGCAATCCCCAGTTTATTACTTTAATGTATCTGGATTTGGATGATTTTAAAGAAATTAACGATACGCTCGGGCATGATATGGGTGATTTACTGCTGAAAGAAACCGCGGGACGTCTGGAAGCTTGTGTAAGGACCGATGACACAGTTGCGCGCATGGGAGGCGATGAATTTACTATCATATTGAACAATCTCAAGGATCAAATTAGTACCGACCGTATCGCACAGAATATTTTAGACAAATTTAATGAGCCTTTTTATTTGGGGGGTGAAATTGTCTATATCACTGCAAGTATTGGTATTAGCGTTTATCCAGATGATGGCACCGAAGTAGACGTGTTACTTAAAAATTCTGATCGGGCGATGTATGCAGCTAAAGAGCAGGGTAGAAACCGTTATCACTATTTCACTCCAACCATGCAAGATGCAGCTTTAACCCGCATGCATCTTAGCAACGATTTGCATACGGCGCTCGTTGCAAACCAATTCCAACTGCATTATCAGCCTATTGTAGATCTTACATCTGGCGATATTTATAAAGCTGAGGCCCTCATCCGCTGGCAACATCCAGTACGTGGCCTAATTAGCCCAGTCGAGTTTATCCCCATTGCAGAACATACCGGCCTGATTGTTGGAATTGGTGATTGGGTTTTTTACGAAGCGGTGAATCAGGTCATTAAATGGCGCGTCCATCAGCCTGATTTTCAAATCAGTATCAATCGCTCACCCGTACAGTTTAGAGCTAATCTCAAACATCACCTGAATTGGGTCAACTATCTAAAAGAGCGAGAATTGCCCGGTAACAGTATTTGCATAGAGATTACGGAAGGCCTATTGTTGGACGCTCGTGATGTAGTGATAAGCCAGCTAGACAGCTTCAGCAAAGCCAATATCCAAGTGGCGATTGATGATTTTGGTACTGGCTATTCATCGCTGGCTTATTTACAAAAATTCAATATTGATTATGTAAAAATAGATCGGTCATTCACGTCCAATATCCATCCTGGCTCTAGTGATTTAGTGCTGTGTGAGGCGATTATTGTCATGGCGCATAAATTGGGCAAGAAAGTAGTCGCAGAAGGTATTGAAACTCAAGAACAACTAGATTTATTGAAAGCAGCAGGCTGTGATTTTGGGCAAGGCTACTTGTTTTCTAAGCCAGTTCCTGCCAATGAATTCGAAAATCTCTTTGAACAAAATAAAAAAATTAGCTAAAAAATATTTGGCTAGCGGTAATCATCGTTTCTATTCTAATTACATCCATGAGATAGGTTTTTGATGGGGCAGTTATTGACCCAAAGCGGATATCCATTTCTACACACCATCAATCCTTAAATTCGAGAAGAATTAATACCTTTTTGTGTCATTGTCTGCTCATATAGCTTGAAAAAAGTTAGCAGCTGCCTTTTAATTATCTATCACAGTTATTAATGATTAATGAGCTTATTAGGATTATTTTCAGATAAGTAATAGAGTGTTGTTTTAGCTTTAAAGGTAATATTTTTATTAATGTGGAATAGGGTATCAATAACACCAATAATATCTATCTATGAAGAAAATCAATACACAGGTTTTAGAAAGCGATCAATATCTTCGAACATTAATTGATAACTTTCCTTTTATGGTTTGGCTGAAAGATGTCGACAGTCGGCTATTAGCTGCAAACGCAGCCTACGCTGAGATGGTTGGCGTTTCCTCAAGTAAAGAACTCATTGGTAAGACAGATTTTGATTTTTTCCCCGCTGATTTAGCACAGCAATATGTAGATGGCGATAAAGAGGCCATGCGCAGTAATATGCCGATAGGGGTGATCATCCCAATCAAAGACTCAGAAGGAAATTATCGCTGGATTGAGTCTTATAAATCCGCGTTGGTCACGGATGGCAAAGTGGTTGGCTCCCTGGGTTATGCACGCGACATCACGGAGAGTGTGCAAAAAGAAAAAGAGTATCAATCACTGGTTGAAAGCTCACCTAATTCTGTTATGCGATTCAACAGCGAATGTAAACGTATCTTTCTCAATAGCAAAAATTCTGAATTCTTTGAATCGGATGCAGAATCCCTGTTAGGTACTACGCCGACTGAGTTTCCTGGTGGAGGTTCTGCCATTTTGCTTGAAGAAAAAATCCGGGAAGTGTTTCAGGACGGCCTCAACCAAAACGTAGCGTTGGAAGTGATGATGCAAGATGGTAGGCAGAAGATTATGCATCTTGTGCTTGCCCCGGAATTTAATGCTAACGATGAGGTGAAGGCAGTCATTGCAGTCGGGCAAGACGTTACGGAGTCGTACGAAAGTCAAAAACGCATCAATAACTTAGCCTATTTCGACCCCCTCACTAAATTACCAAACCGCATATTGTTCCTCGAAAAACTAGAGGCTAATATAAAAAAAACGAGTCAAAAAAGTTTCTCATTTGCGGTATTAATGCTTGATTTAGATGGATTCAAAGCGGTGAATGATTTGCACGGACATTCAGTAGGAGACTTACTGTTGCGTGAGTCTGCACGGCGCTTAGAAGATTGTGTGAGGTCTACAGATGCTGTTGCTCGTCTTGGTGGTGATGAGTTTGCTATCTTGCTATCAAATATTCAAGAAAATGAAAATGCAGGAAAAATAGCCAGCAAAATCCTTGAGTCTCTCAAAGCACCAGTTTTGATAGATGGTTCAGAACTGTTTATTACCGCGAGCATTGGAATAGTGGTCTGCCCCTACCATAGCAGGCAAGCGGGCGACCTTGTGAAATTTTCTGACATCGCTATGTATCAGGCAAAAAAACAAAGAAATAGCTTCCAATTTTACTCAATAGATATGACCCAGAAAGCAGTTGAGCGTAATGATATTGAGAGTTCTCTTCGTCGCGCGCTTCAGAACGATGAGTTCTTGCTTTATTATCAGCCGCAAATCAATCTGCTGACGGGTAAAACTATCGGTGTAGAAGCGTTACTACGTTGGAACAGAAATCATACTGAGATGATTCCACCGAATAAATTTATCGGTATTGCCGAAGATTCTGGAATCATTGTCGACATTGGTCAATGGGTCATGCTGACAGCATTTGAAGCTGCTGTTAAGTGGAATACAAAGCTAGAATCACCTATTACTGTTGCAATTAATTTGTCTAGCCGTCAATTCATCTATAACGATCTATTAGGTTCTATCAAACTTGCTTTAGTGCAAACCAAATGTAACCCGCGCTGGATTACCTTAGAAATCACAGAAAGTTTGTTACTTAATGATAGTGAGAAAACTAGAAAAATCTTAAAGAGCCTAGATAAAATGGGTTTTAGAATTTCTCTTGATGATTTCGGAACCGGATACTCCGCACTAGGTTATTTAAACAAGTTTCCAGTCAGTGAAATTAAAATTGATCAATCCTTTATTCATGGAATTGTAGATAATCCTGAGCATGGGCTGGTGATACAAGCCATCATCTCGATGGCGAACAGTCTTGGTAAGAATTTAGTGGCTGAAGGCGTTGAAACAGCCGAGCAAGCGGAGTATTTATTTAAACTGGGATGCCAAACAGTCCAGGGTTTTCTTTATAGCAAACCTAAGCCATTCGATGATATTTTCATTTCTTAGGTGAGCTTTTAATACGCTCTATGCAAACCAGAGTTGTGAACAACCGCGCCACAGCAGACTATGCAAGTTAGTGCTTAAAACCCTGATAATGATTCATGAACTCATTAGCTGGAAGCGGTTTAGAAAAAAAGTAGCCCTGTCCATAATCGCATCCGGCTGCAGTCAGCAAGTTTTTCTGTTCCTCAGTCTCCACTCCCTCTGCAATTACCTGCATGCCAAGTTTGTGTGCCATCACGATGATAGCTTCACACAATGCCATGTCATCAGAACCGTGTGCTAGGTTACGGGTAAAGGATTGGTCAATCTTGAGATAGTCAATATCGAATTTTTTGAGATAGGAAAGCGCTGAATAGCCGGTACCAAAATCATCGAGTGAAACCTGAATGCCTGCATCCCGGAATTCAAGCAATCGATCAGCGACTAGGGTGCTGGCATCCAGCAAGAGGCCTTCAGTAATTTCTACTGCGATACTTTGCCCTGGCAGACCCAACTGCGACAGATAATCATACCAAGACATGTGGGATTGTTTTTCATTATGGAACTGGACTGGCGACTTGTTGACACTGATTTGAAAAGCAGGGTTTAGTAATGTACGCCATTCTTTTGCCTGCTGTGCTGCGTTGCGGAATACCCAGTCGCCAATATCAACGATAAGACCAGTGTCTTCAGCGATGGGAATAAATGTTGCGGGGCTAATTAGACCCTGTGTGGGGTGTTGCCAGCGAAGCAGCGCTTCTGCCTTGTAGATAGCACCGGTCGCCAATTCTATAATAGGCTGGTAGGCCACCCAGAATTGATTGGCGGCCAGCGCGCCACGTAAGTCATTAGCAATTTGTACGCGCATTTTAACCGCCTGCTGCATGGATGCGGTAAAGTAGCTATATCGATTGCGCCCCTGATTCTTGGCGGCATACATGGCCTGATCAGCATTTTTGAGTAAGATTTCGATATCAGTAGCATCTACTGGATAAAGCGTAATCCCGATACTGGCGGAAATATAGGCCACATCCTCTCCCAGCTGGAATGGCTCGGTCATTTTGTGCAGGATATTCTGGGCCGCACGATCAATGTTGCTGGCATCATCCAATTCACCCATAATCACAGTGAACTCATCCCCACCCAGTCGCGCTACAGTGTCAGTTTCGCGCACACAGTCGGTGATACGACGCGCAGCCTCCTTAAGCAAGGCATCGCCTTTATCGTGGCCCAGAGTATCGTTGATTTCCTTGAATCGGTCGAGATCGATAAACATCAGCGCTAGCTGGTGGCCAGCACGGTTAGCTTTTTTTATGTCTTGATCCAAGCGGTCATGGAACATTTGGCGATTAGGTAATTCTGTGAGGGTATCGAAGTTGGCCTGATGCCAAATCAATTCCTCAGCCTCTCTCTTGCGACTGACGTCGGTGAACATTGCCACGCGTCGTTGCACTGAGCCATTTTCATTAAATACAGTATTGATAGTAAGCCACTTAGGATAGATTTCACCATTCTTGCGTTGATCCCAAACCTCGCCCTGCCAGTAACCGGTACTGTTGATTTCATCCCACATCGCATCATAGAATGTCTGATCATGGCGGCCAGATTTGAGGATGCTGGGATTTTTGCCGATGACTTCTTCTAAAACATAGCCAGTGATGTTTATGAATGCCGGGTTAACGGCAATGATTTCATTACTGGCATTGGTAATCATGATTGCTTCGCTACTGGTGTCATAGACGGAAGCAGCTAGCCGCAGAGACTCTTCGGTGGCTTTACGCTCAGTGATATTTTGTACAAAAGTAAAGCTGTATTCTTCTCCTTCAGAATTGATAACATTGCCAATTACCTCGACTGGGAAAACTGTCCCATCCTTACGCTGATGGCGCGTTTCAATCTTGATTACTTTGGTTTTTCTGAGTTCCTCCCACATGGTAGGCCAAGTCTCAGGAGGGAAGTCTGGGTCAAATTCCCAGATATACATACCTAACAACTCTTCTCTGGAGTACCCTAGGCTCTGGCAAGCATAATCATTAACATACAGCACCTGACCTGAACTACTCAGTCTAAAGAATGCACTCTGGCTTTTTTCGATGGCGGTCTGCGTTATCAGTAATTCACTCTCTATGCGATTACGTTCTTTTTCGGCGCGTGCGCGTTCAATAACCGCCCAGCAACGTTCGACAACTTCTTCCACCAAAGAAATTTCGCTTGCCGTCCATGTACGCGCGGTCGTCTGGTGTACAGCCATCAATGCCCGCAACACGCCTTGTTTTATCAGTGGGCAGCAAATGACGGCTTTGATTGTGATTGCATTAAACATCTTCCTGTCTTTTGCGGAAGCTATATCTGCATTTACATCATTAACCACAAAGGTGCGGCCCGCCTGTAATTCGGAAAAAGCGTATGAACCGAATAGAGAAAGTCTGTAATTGCCCACTGTGCTTGCGCAACCATCGGTGTAATCATGCAGAATGGTAAAATGATCGCCATCTATTTCCACATCAGCATAAGCGCAACGAGAAGCATGTAAGTGAACTCCGAGCAAGCGGGTAGCGGCAGCCATAATTTCTGTTGGCTCCACCACGTCACGTGTCTCATCACTAAGTTCATTTAGAAAGCGAAAACGTCTTTCACTTTCTGTCAAAGCCATCTCCGATTGTTTGCGCTCGGTAATGTCTTGGATAAAACCTTCTAAGTACAAGTCCGTATCAGCAGAAGCGGTAACCTTGCGCATCATAATGTTGGCCGTAATAATGCTTCCATCTCTGCGTCTAAGATCAGTTTCTTCTTGTACCCATTGATTTCTTTTTAAGGCAGCACCAACGATTTGTTCGCGTATGTGTGGATTTGTGTATATCTGGGTACCGATGTGGGTGATATCAGCATGCAACTTTTCAGGTGATGGATATCCTAGCATTGTTGCCAAAAACTGGTTGGCGGCCAGAAATTTGCCTGTGGGCAGTGAATGGAAAAACCCAACAGGCGCATTCTGGAATAAGTTAAGAAACTTTTTCTCACTTTCCCGGCTATTTTTAAGAATCGTCGATAACACAATGCCAATCACAGAGAGTGCTAGGATATAAAACCAGAAATTAAGTAG
>JAKFEP010000207.1:0-1688 GCA_036675645.1 Methylotenera sp.
AACCGCGTGGCCGAGTCGGAATACCAGCACCGCGCGCGCAATGCGGCGGCGGCCTATCTGATGCAGTCCTTCGGCAATTTCCATAACGATGTGGAGACGGTGCTGCGCAGCTATTTCAGCTGCTGCGCCCTGCGCATGAGCTGCGTCGACCTGGCCCGGGCCTTCTGCTTTCTGGCCAACCAGGGGTTCTGCATGCACAGTGGCGCGCAGATTCTCACGCCACGGCAGACCAAGCAGGTCAACGCCATCATGGCCACCAGCGGCCTGTACGACGAAGCCGGCAACTTCGCCTACCGGGTCGGCTTGCCGGGCAAGAGCGGGGTGGGCGGGGGAATAGTGGCGGTGGTGCCGGGACGCTTTAGCGTGTGCGTATGGTCGCCGGAACTGAACGCCGCCGGTAATTCCCTGGCGGGTATGGCGGCGCTGGAGTTGCTGAGCCAGCGTATCGGCTGGTCGGTGTTTTAAGGGCCGGCTCGGCGCTGCCAACTGCGCGTTAACCGACAACACGTAGGGCGGGTTAGCCGCGCAGCGGCGTAACCCGCCGAGCGATGGTTCGGTCCCCAGCAAAGCCCTGTTGCCGCCGTGCAAGCCGACAAGTGGGGTCGCGGTTAGCAAAGCGCGCGGGTCAAATGACCCGCCCTACCTGGCTATCGGTTCGCATAGTGCGGAAAGAGCCTTCACGGGCCATCCAGAGCACTTCCATTCCAAAGAGGCTTCATCGTAACTAATATGCACTACTATATTTTTTCGAAAATTGACCCCATATATGCTTTTTTTTTCTGATAAAAAATAAATAACTTCACCCTCTATAGATTTCCCCACCAGAAAATCTGTAAGTTTATTGCAGGCTAAATCTCCACTATTCGCCAAGCAAATTCTTAAATTTTCTTTTGCTGGGGATAATGACTGAACCATTTCCATAAAAACAATTTTTTCTTCATTGTTGTTTTTACTCTCGACAAATAAAAAAACAGCCATTATTACTAGAATAATGGCAATCAATAACAAGGTTGCTCTAATAAGGATCTTCATTACCGCCTCTTGATTATTAACTACAGCCACACGGCGTCTGTTTACCGGCAGCCTGAACTCGGCGTCTAAACTCACTTAAAACTATTCTTGCTATCAGCTCTGCGTTTTTGTCTATTTGACGGTGGAGCTGTCCAATCGTAAGGGATCTTTCAAAGAAACCTTGTTGAACATGGAATGATTCATGAGCTATCGTTTGCAAGAACTCAAAATAGAGAAACTCGTCGACCGAAGTACACTTATCACCATAGATATTGGCTCTTATTTCTATATTATTTGATATATCGGTAACGCCTTGAATAGGCAGGCCGTACCACGTAGTTAGATCTTGTGTAGGAGTTACTGAATTTGGCCTCTTCGTGTAAAGGTCAGGGTGCATATTATAAATAACATCCACGGCTATATTTATTTCCTGCTGCGTAGCTAACCCAAACGAATCAATAAAACGCAACGGATTTGCACTGACGTACCCATAGGTATTGAGCCCCCCATCCAACCCAATCGGATCACTTTCCACGTAGCGCCCGGTCTGCGGGTCGTAATCGCGGAAGTAGTTGTAGTTTAGGCCGCTATGGGCGTCGTATTGCTGGCCGGGGAAGCGCAGGGGTATGTCGAGTCTGATGCCGTCGCCATCCACGTCGGCGTTCGGGGTGCCCACG
>JAKFEP010000120.1:0-1673 GCA_036675645.1 Methylotenera sp.
CCACTTAAGCCACGGCCTTTTAAATACTCTATGGCGCGTTCCGATTTTTTAAGCTCAGATTTATAGTAATTGGCAGCTTGTTGCAGGCTTTCTTGCAGGCCAAGTTTAATAGTTTTATTTTGTGCGTCTGCTTCGCGGGATTGAGGTGTAGATTGCTCTTGCGGCACAATCATGCCCACATTTTTAGCCAAGTCTTGAACAGCCTCCACAAAACTTAACCCAGCATATTCCATTAAAAAGCCAATTGCCGTGCCGTGTGCACCACAGCCAAAACAATGATAAAACTGTTTGGTGGGGCTGACGGTAAAACTGGGGGATTTTTCGTTGTGAAACGGACAGCAGGCAGAATAGTTGGCGCCAGCTTTCTTAAGCGGAACCGACTTATCAATGACATCCACAATGTCAACGCGGTTTAATAAATCCTGAATGAAACTCTCTGGAATCAAAATGTATTCTCTGCAATTCAAACTTTGTTGTAATACTGCGTTGCTTAATAAAATTTTTCGCTTACATACCAACCACATATGCGCGCATAAACTTCATTTCGCGCCTTGTCTTACTTAAAGCTTTGAATACATAAAATCCATTTACAAGGCTCTCGTGATTTTAGCTTAAATTACAAAACAAAAAAGGAGCTTTCGCTCCTTTCATTTCACCACTTATTTTTATATTAACTTAAGCGGGCTTTAATCAGCCCAGACACTTTGCCCATATCGGCTACGCCCGCTACTAATGGTTTAACTAAACTTACCACTTTACCCATGTCTTTTGCGCCTTGCGCACCGCTATCAGCAATCACTTGGGTAATAATCTGGTTTAACTCATCATCCGAAAGTTGTTTTGGCATGTAAGTTTGCAACACGCTCACTTCATATTTTTCAATATCGGCTAGATCAGTGCGGTTTGCAGACACAAACGCGGCGATAGAATCACGGCGTTGTTTCAGCATTTTTTCAATCACTGCAATCACATCCGCATCGGTTAACTCGATGCGCTCATCCACTTCGCGTTGTTTAATCGCAGAAAGCAGCAAGCGAATTGTGCCAAGACGCGCTGTATCTTTGGCGCGCATGGCATCTTTCATTTGTTCGGTGATTTGGGCTTTTAAGCTCATGGTGAGGCTCAATTGAGCTTAATTAGACTGGCTGATATATTTGTCGAAATTGGCTGAGTAATCGGCCACATTTTCGGTGAGTGCTAACTTGTACTGCTCAACAAAATATTCAATCGCTTTTGCTTTTTCTGCTTCAAACGCTTCTTTGTTACCGCATTGTGATGCGATTACAAAAGCGTTAAAACGGGCAGAGCTGTAAGCAAAACCAGCGCTGACCACGCCACGATCTGTGTTGTCAGCTTGCGCATTGGCATGCGCCACAAAGCTATCGGCTACGCGCCAAAAGTCTTCATCTGGCTTAGATTGTTTAGCATCTGCCATATTAAAGATTTAGTAAAGTTTTGCTGGAAGCGTTTGATTACGTAAACGGCGATATTGACGTTTAACAGCAGCAGCAGCTTTGCGTTTACGCTCCCAAGTTGGTTTTTCGTAAAATTCGCGTGCGCGAAGATCGTTTAACAAACCTGTTTTTTCAATTAAACGTTTAAAGCGGCGCAGGGCAACGTCAAACGGTTCATTCTCTTTTACACGTACACTAGACATGCGTTCTCTCTTATTT
>JAKFEP010000150.1:0-1665 GCA_036675645.1 Methylotenera sp.
AGCGGTATGCTGCAAAAACTCACCTGGGATAAACAGCATGTTGCCGATTTTTTAGGCCAATATTTAACTGAGCCGAAACTTGGCGTAGTATTTACGCCAGCACGAAAAATATCTCAAGCTGAGTTTACCAAGCGACTGGCTGCAAAAACTTTATTGCTCAGTTTAAAGTCTCAATTGTTATTTACACACGACCACTTTTATTTGAATGGCGAGAAATTGGTAGTGCCAGATAAAATTAATGAGGTCATTAAGCACTTGGCTGATAAAAGATATCTAAATATCACTGCCCTGCAAGCCAATATCCATGAAGCCTGTAGTGATGCACTCTATGAGGCTTATTTGGCAGGTTATGTGTGTTTTAAACATAGGCATTAAATATAGGTGAGGATAATGAGCGAAACCGAATTAGCACCAAACGCGATTATTTTAGGTGAGCGCAATTACGAAGCAGCGCTGGATTTGGTAATTGCGCATGCCGAAAACGAACTGCTGATTTTTGACCAATATTTTGAACGTGGTGATTACGCCAGTTCGAAGCGTTTTGAACTGTTATTTGCATTTTTAAGAAAAGATAATGTAAGCAAGCTGACGATTATTTTGCAAAATACCGAATATTTCATTCAGCATTGTCCGCGCTTGTTTGAGTTGTTAAAGAATTATGGCCACAAAATGGTGGTATATGAAACCAACGATAATGCCAAAGTGGCGAAGGATTGTTTCGTGATTGCCGATAAACAGCATTATGTGCGGCGCTTTCATATTGACCAGGCGCGCTTTAAGTACGCGTTCAATGATGTAGAGGAATGCGCAAACTTAGTCATGCGTTTTGATGAGCTACTCGATGAAACTACAGAAGCAGTTTCTGCGACCAAATTGGGCTTATAGAAATTAAGGGGCAGGCGATGAAAAGATTATTATTTATTTTATTACTGGCCAGTCTCTCCGTATTTGCAAAAATTACGTCTGCAGAAACAGAATTTAAGATATTTACGCTGCAGCATCGTTTTGCCAGCGATTTACTGCCGATTGTTGACTCCATGGTGGGCGCTGACGGCACCGCCAATGGCATCGACAACCAGTTGATTATTCGTGCACAGCCAGAACGTATGCGCGAAATTGAAGCAATGGTGTCACAAATGGATGCTGCCCGCGTCAATCGAAAAATCACCGTAAGCACCAGCAACACCATACAAAGCCAGCGTGACCGCGCTGAAGCCAGCGGCAAAGTAAAAATGGGCAATGTGACAGTGGGCAATGACAGACGCGCAAAACCGAACAGCGGCAATATAGACATCGAGAGTAGCGCTAACAATACCCAGCGCAATAGCAATCAATTTATTAACGTGCTTGATGGCGAGCGCGCCTTTATCCGGGTGGGACAAATTGTGCCATTCACGCAGGAATGGCTGACCATCACGCGACGCTATGTTCAAGTAGATAGATTTACCGATTGGCGGGAAGTGACGACAGGCTTTGCAGTACGACCGCGCATGCTAGGCAATGAGGTCGAGCTGGAAATCACCCCGCGTATTGCCAGAATGAACAATCAAGGGTTTATTGATTTTGAAGAGCTTACGACTGTCATTCGCACGCCATTGGGCAGTTGGGTGGATATTGGTGGCACCATGCTACAAAATGATGAGGTTAGCCGCAAAATTTTAGGTA
>JAKFEP010000066.1:0-1653 GCA_036675645.1 Methylotenera sp.
TGTCATTTTTAAAAGTGGTTAATCAAACGTTTATACTATCTCAAAAATGCCATCGCAACACCACCATCTACATTGATAGAATTTCCTGTTGATTTATTTAAATAACCACCAGCCAATACAAAACACGCATTGGCAATATCCACCGGTAAAATGATCTCATTTAATAATGTTCTTTTCGCATAATAGGCTGGCAGCTCTTCTACAGTTATACCATACGCTTTGGCTCTCCCTTCGGCCCAGCCACCTGCCCATATATTACTGTCGGCAATAACAGCATCGGGGTTCACCGCGTTCACTCTTATTTTATCAGGGCCAACTTCTGCTGCCATTAAGCGGGTAAGATGAGCCTGTGCTGCTTTAGCGGAACCATAACCTGCATTATTTGGGCCGGCCACTACCGCATTTTTAGAAACAATATTTATAATATCACCGCCAAAACCCTGGCTACGCATAATGCTAACTCCTTTTTGCGAAGTAATAAACTGTCCTTTTACAAGAATGTCATACAAGCGATCCCATTCTTCCAGCGTGTGTGTTTCTATTGATTTCGATATGCTGATCCCTGCATTATTTACTACAATATCTACGCCGCCAAAAGCAAGTGCAACGGCGTCAAAGGCCTCTTTCACGGAGTTGCTATCTGTTACATTCAACAGGGTAGCGTTTACCGCATCCTTGCCAAATAATTTTTTAAATTCTTCAGCGGTAGCATCAAGCCTTTCGGGGTTAACATCATTTAATATCACGCAGGCTCCCTCTTCTGCAAATTTTTTCGCAATGGCTTTCCCAATGCCACCTGCACTTCCGGTAACCAGCGCAATCCTGCCGCTCAATGGTTTTGGTTTGGGCATTCTTTGCAATTTTGCTTCTTCCAATAACCAGTATTCAATATCAAAAGCTTCCTGTCTTGGTAAGGAAGTGTATTCACTGATAGCTTCCGCACCTTTCATTACATTGATCGCATTGATATAAAACTCTGCCGCTACTCTTGCTGTTTGTTTATCTTTTGCAAAACTGAACATGCCAACACCCGGATACAAAATAATGACAGGGTTAGCATCCCGCATTGGGGGACTGTTTTTTCGTTTGCAACTGTTATAATAATCAGCATACATTTTTCGGTACGCTTCAAACTCGGCTTGCAGTTTCTTCTTTACTACTATAGCATCTGATAAATCTTCAGAAGGTTGCAGGTCCAATACAAGCGGGTTAATTTTTGTGCGCAGGAAATGATCCGGGCAACTGGTTCCTAATGGTGCCAGTCTTGCAAGATCATGTGAATTTATAAATTCTAACACCCTTGCATCATCTATAAAATGCCCGATCATCTTTTGCTCGCTGCTGCACAATCCACGCAAGATGGGCGCAAGCGCCGCGGCTTGTTTGAAGCGATCTGTTTGTTTCACTGCAACGATTTTCTCGCCACCAAAAACAGGCCTCTTCTTCCCAGTATGTGCCTCAAGATAAGCAGCACATTTTTCCACCACTTCAAGTGTATTAATATAACAGTCGTAAGCAGTATCACCCCAGGTAAATAAACCATGACTACCCAGCATGATGCCACGTATACCAGGATTCTCATCCAGGCATTGTTTCAGTTGTAAGCCCAGGTCAAATCCAGGTCGTTGCCAATCTACCCAACCCAATGTGCCT
>JAKFEP010000137.1:0-1651 GCA_036675645.1 Methylotenera sp.
TAAAGGTAGCTTGTGTAGATGCAGACACTTTTAAACCAACCGCAATTCCAATAGAAATTAAAGTAAAAATGGAGCAAATATGACCGTTGCAAACGATATGTCTTTATTTTCGTTAATCTTAGGCGCCAGCTTGCCTGTACAGGCAGTAATGTTGATATTGCTGATTACCTCGTTATTTTCGTGGTGGTATATTTTTATTAAAGTAGCCACGATTAAGCGTGCAGAAAAAGAATCGGAAGAGTTTGAAAGCTCTTTTTGGAGTGGCGGTGAGCTGAATAAACTTTATGATGGTATCAGCTCTGGCCGTCGCAAGCCGCGAGGTATGGCCAGTATTTTTGAGGCGGGTTTTAAAGAATTTGTGCGCCACAAACAGCAAGGTCGTATGGAAGTGTCGGATGTCATGGAAGGCTCCCGCCGCGCCATGCGCGCCGCTTACAATCGTGAACTGGATGACCTGGATGCGCATTTGCCGTTTCTCGCTTCGGTTGGTTCCGTCAGTCCATATATCGGCTTGTTTGGTACGGTGTGGGGCATTATGAATGCATTCCGTGGTTTGTCCAATGTGGCACAAGCAACATTGAGTCAGGTTGCCCCCGGTATTGCAGAGGCGCTAGTGGCCACCGCTATTGGCTTGTTTGCCGCCATTCCTGCAGTGATTGCCTACAACAGGTTCGCAAGCGGCGTAGATAGATTATCGGTGCGATACGAAAGCTTTATGGAAGAGTTTACCAACATCCTGCAACGCAAATCATAAGGAGCGCACCATGAGCACTGTAAGCAGAAGCCGTAAGCGCCGCATGATGAACCAGATAAACGTGGTGCCGTATATCGATGTGACATTGGTACTACTGGTGATTTTCATGGTAACTGCGCCCATGACCAATCCTGGCGTAATTGATTTGCCTAAAGTAGGGCAGACATTAAAACAGCCGCCAGCGCCAATTGTGGTCACTGTTAAGAAAGATGGCTCTCTTGAGATGGTAAACAAACAAATCCGTAGGGATGAGCTATTAGGCGAAGTTAAGGCGCAATTAAAAATTAAAGAGCGCTCTGTAGTGGTGGCGGCAGATGAGAAAACGAGCTACAAAAATGTAGTAGAAATTCTAGACTTATTACAAATGAACAAGGTTGAAAAAGTTGGACTTTTAACTAAGCCAGCACAATAGAGTTTAGTATGCTTAGAAAGCACGAGATTTCAGATTCTATTAAAGCAGGTATGTATGCGCTGGCTGTGCATGTCGCCTTGTTGGCTGGCATGCTCATTTCATTCAATTGGAAAGCTGCTCATCCTGTAATCAACGTGACTGATGTGGAGCTTTGGGACAAATTACCAGCGCCAAATAATGTACAGGAGCCAAAACCTGAACCGAAGCCTGAGCCTGTGATTAAAGAGGAGCCGAAGCCAGAACCAAAACCGGAGCCTAAACCGATTGTAAAAGAAGAGCCTAAGCCTGAGCCAAAACCTGAGGAGCCCAAGGTAGATATTGAATTGGAGAAAAAGAAAAAAGAGCTTGAGCTTAAAAAAGAGAAAGAACTAGAAGAAAAAGTTAAAAAAGAAGAATTAAGAAAAAAAATAGCACAGCAAATGCGTGAAGAGGATTTGCAAAACAAAAAAGCTGAAAAACAAGCAAAAATTGACAACGATAAAGCG
>JAKFEP010000199.1:0-1642 GCA_036675645.1 Methylotenera sp.
AACCCGACGGGATGGGTGGACCCGCTGGGGTTGACGAGTGTTAAAGGGGACTGCCCAGCGCCAGGTAAATCTGATTTTTATGTCGGTCCATCGGGCCCTGACTCGACATTGCCGTCCACCGGTTATCGTTATATGCGATATGAAAACGACGATGGCAGTATAAACAAATATGCAGAAATGACCTTGGAGTCAAAGTCTGCGCCTACTACTTATGTAGGTTTTGAGAAGTACGATACAGGTGCGCAAGCCAGAGAAGCATTTCAAGTTAAAGGACCTGGAGTTGGACCAGACGAAAATGGGGTTGGGTCTTGGAGTGACGCTCGTTTAAGAGGTCGGTTTGATACTTTGCAACTTTATGTCGAGGGAATACCAAAGGCTAGGGTTCCTCACTGGAAGGGGGATGCCGATAAGTCTAAGCTTGAACCTTTCGCAGATGCATACCCAGAGTATGGTAAAGGTGGGGCTGCGCAACTCCATCTGGATGGTCAGAAAGTAGAATTTGATAAGGTTGACGTGCTGCCGGAGAGTAAATGAGAGATTATTATGTTATCGCACGGAAAGATTTATTACCTGGCGCGGCACACAGCTCCGAGTGGCCAAAAATTATTGGCTACTCCTATAAAGACAAGTCCTTTTTGTTGCTTGAAGGAAAAGGGCATGGCTTGATGGGTGGAGAGTTGCCAGAAACGATAGCAAAACAACCAAAGTGGCGCGATATATTTGTTGTTTTAGATGTCGAATGGTTTTTGGATTTTCTAGAGAAGTCGCCGCCTGCAGATGAAAGTTCGTTTGTAGGTGAAGTCTCAAAAAAAATTGGCCCCCTTGAGGTTTTGATGTATTAATTAAAAGGCAGCCTGCCAATTGTGCGGGCTCAATTGGCAGGCTGCTTAGAGGTTATATGGAGGGGCATGAAGTTGCTTCAATTGTTAGAGGGTGGATTTTGGATTTCAAGGCATGTGCGTCAGGCGATTCAGAGTATAGGTGGGCAAGCGCAAGAAGACTTTAACTATAAGAATGAGCATGTAATACCCAAAGCCAGTTCTGTTTATTACAACGAGATATGCATACAAAAAAAGATTGCTGACGAGGCCGAGAAAATAGTTCTTGGATTTGAAGATGTTGTCAAGGAGCTGGTTGGTATAGATCCTGATGAAGCGATATTTATGCGCTTTATAAATAGCCCCCGTTGGGATGGGCGGGTCTATTTTTCTAGTGAAAAGAAACTGCTTGGTATTCTTTTGGGAAAGAAAGTCAATGCCAATTGGTTAACCCCACCAGATTGGGATGGATCGTTAGAGATGCTTGAGAGTTTCAATAATAAGGCGCGGTAACGACACAGCCCCAGTAGTACTACATGCTACCGACATTCAGTGGTTGCTGCACCAGGCCTTGCTGATTTGTCGTCCTAGCGCAATTGCGCTTCGGCCAAAGTGCGCGTGCGTGGAATGCGGCTGGCGTCCCAGTGTTGGCTGGCCCAGTGCAGCAGTTCCTGGGGCTGGCCATAGGCGGCGTCTTCCGGCAGCGGTTGGCCTAGGGCGCGCAGGGCGCGCAGCAGTAGCGGGGTGGCCTGGTCGGCCGGCAGCGGTGGCGAGCGGTAGGATTTGCCGAGCTTGTGGCCGTCGGGCTGGATGATCAGCGGCAC
>JAKFEP010000176.1:0-1640 GCA_036675645.1 Methylotenera sp.
ACGCTCAAGCGCGGTGACGTGATAGTCGCGAGCGTATGGGCCTATATCTTGAACGAGCCGCAGCGCGGCGATCTGGCGGTATTCGAGGCGCCGCACACGCCCGAGGTGAATTACGTGAAGCGCGTGATGGGGCTGCCGGGTGATCGGGTGGCCATGCGTGATGGGCAACTCTTTATCAATGGCGAGGCGTTGACCGAGCCCTACCTGAACCCCGACCAGAGCCATGCCACGCCGGACTCGCTGAATATGGAAGAGCGGCTGGTGCCACAAGGGGAGTTTTTTATGCTGGGGGATAACCGGCATAACTCGAATGACAGTCGCTATTGGGGGATGGTGGAAAGGGATAAGTTGATTGGGCGGGTGGAGAAAACGCTATAAATATATTTGAGAAATGAACCCCCCTTTTACTATGAAACTTAACCCTATGTATTGCGCCTTCAAAAGAGAGAATTACTATTGAACAGCAGCCTCCATAAATGGTGGCCCTTCCAGGCCGCCTCTATTACTCCTCTTCTAGGAGGCATAGTCTGTGCTTTATTCATCTCTTATGAACAAGAACTGAAATTTGATTTTTCATACCAGGGATTTTTTACGGCCTATAAATACCTGAAGCTGCCTCTTTGGGTAGCGGCACTTGCATTCCCTTTAGCCGCACTTATGGCATCCATTCACCGTTCCGCCCAGACTCACAAGCAGATAAACCTAGCAACTGAACAAAATACCTTTAGCAATTTCTTAAAACACCGAGAAGAATTTTTCAAACTACTAAATGATCTCGAAAAAGAAAAATCAATTAAATTTGGAGCGCGCGCAGTCCTATATAAAGATATCTTCCCAAAAAACAACTTTAATTCGATAGACATAAAAGCGCACTCTCTTGATGGCCCGTCAAAAATAGAGACCTTCTACGTTGAAATCAAGGCTATTGCAGGCCAGATAGGCTCATTTGAAGAGCTGAGAAGCTACAACGAAAAAACCATGCGAAGTTTTTACGCTAAATTGTTTGCATGCGGCTCCTTCCTTAACTTGTCATTCGAAAACAGCGAAAAATCTCACACAACATCTCGTCCAATATATTGGGTAAGCGATGACAAATGGCACATTAGTTATTCTGACAACGACGTCATCTCCCATATAGGGCTACTAGAATCCATCATGTCAGCAATCTCTTATTATGCCTGTTACGAAAAGGATACTTTTGTTGGTCTAATGAACCCAAGCCCTGAGTTTATTACTGCAGCTCGAAAAATTCACTCTGAGTCGACCAGGGATGACTACACCCAAGTTAAAACCATTTATCCTGAAGAACTCCAAGACAAAGGCTAGTATGCGAAAAATTAACCGCGCAACGCGAGAATTCTTCCCCCAATAAAAACCAACCATTTAAAGACAAGAATATTCTCAACCCCACCTATTGGTTTCGCCCTTACGGCGAGTTACTTTCTCTTTGCTTGTGCAAAGAGAAAGTAACCAAAGAGAAAACACACCCGACATACGGGTTTCGCTACGCGAAACTTCCCTCGCTCCGGTGCTGTTCCGAGGGTCGTCACGAAGGGCCATCCCTGGCCCATCGTTCCTCGTTTGGCATCCATGCCAAACGCCCCTCTCCACAGCACCTCCGCTCGGCCTCCTGACGGGAC
>JAKFEP010000217.1:0-11765 GCA_036675645.1 Methylotenera sp.
GTCATCAGGCGGTGCGAATGGCAACTTGTCAATAATCACTACAGATAAGGCTTCGCCGCGTACATCGACGCCTTCCCAAAAGCTTTGTGACCCAACTAGCACAGCATTACCATGCGCGCGAAAGCGATCTAATAATTCAGTGCGAGTGCTTTCGCCTTGCAGTAATAGTGGATATTCCATGCCATTTTCGCCAAACGCATCTTTTAATAACGCATGCACCTCGCGCATGGCGCGTAAACTAGTGCACAGTACAAACGCGCGGCCGCGACTGGCTTGTATCACGGGCAAACTTACCGCGGCAACAGCGGCGGCATAGCCCGATGAATTAGGGTCTGGCATGCCAGCAGGCGCATACAATAAGGCTTGCAGGCCATAATCAAATGGGCTTTGCCAATAACCAGTTGCGGCATTGGCTAAGCCCATCTGTGCTTGATAGTGGCTGAAATCACTTTTCACCGCCAAAGTTGCTGAGGTAAAAATCCACGCACGCGGTTGCGCATTGAGCTGTTTGCTAAAGCCATCCGCCACACTCAGTGGCGTAGCGTGCAGTTGCACACTTTGCGTAAACACCTCAACCCAGCGCACTAAGTTGGCATTTTCGGCCTTGAGCCAACGCGATAATTGCAGGTTAAGCTCTTCGCCACGTTGCCAACATTTCTCTAGCATGGGATCACGCGCAGCTTGGCTTTCTAACACCGCATTTAAGGCTTTGAGCATGCTTTGGATTTCAGCAAATGCAGCTTCGAAATTTTTTAACGCCAGCGCTTTATTGACAGGCAATCTTGAGCCTTCGTATTGGAACACCAGCCTGAAATCTTTGCAGGCTTTTTCTAATTTAGGAATCGCCTCAGCCAGCGCAACGCAATCTTTCGCCAGCGTGAGATGCGCAGTCAAACTGTCACGACACAGTTCGATAAGTTGCGAAGTTGAAATGTCCTCACCAAAAAACAGCCCTGCCACTTCCGGCAATTGATGCGCCTCATCAAAAATGACGGTGTTGGCGGAAGGCAATAACTCTGCCACGCCTTCGTCGCGCAACATCACATCAGCAAAAAACAAATGATGATTTACCACAATCACATCCGCTGCCAACGCCTTTTTACGAGCCTCCATCACAAAACATTCTTTGTAGTAACTGCAATCCTGACCTAAACAGTTATCGCGTGTGCTGGTGACGTTCATCCAAATGGTCGCATTTTCTGGCACATCGGTGAGTTCTGCTTTATCGCCCGTTTTGCTATTTTCAGCAAAGTTTTTAATCAAATGCACGTATTTCGCATCTTCTCTTGATGCAAAGCGACCACTTTGCGCGGCAGCTTCTAGATGGTAGTGACACACATAATTGGCGCGACCTTTTAGCATGGCTACCGTGACTGGCACCTTTAACGCATCACGCACATTCGGCAGGTCGCGATTAAACAGTTGATCCTGTAAAGTCTTCGTTCCAGTGGAAATAATCACCTTGCCGCCTGACAATAGCGCAGGCACCAAATAGGCAAAAGTTTTGCCAGTGCCAGTACCCGCCTCTGCAATCAGTTGCTTGTTATTTTGAATGGCATCTTCTATCGCCAGCGCCATTTCTAGCTGCTCTTTGCGCTCGCTAAAGCCTTGTATTGCATCAGCGAGTGCGCCATTTGCTGTAAAAATTTGGGAAAGTGCGGAGGTTTTTGCCATAGCCAAATTATCCCATGAATACGTTAAGTGATTGTGCTGCATATTAAAAACTATTGCGTTCAACACAGGTTATTGTTAGCCTAGGCGGGCTGTAAACATTTAATTCTGTCATTACTTTAGGGAGGATGTATGGATTTAGGTTTAATTATTCAGTTAATAAGCGGTGCTGTTGGCGGCAATGTGGCTGGCGGTTTAATGAAAAATTTAAGTTTAGGCCCAGTGCTTAATTCGGTTATCGGCATTTTAGGTGGCGGCTTAGGGGGTCAATTACTTGCCATGTTAGGCGTGGGTGGTGCAGAGGCGGCTGGCAGCATGGACATTGCCTCAATTATCACGCAAGTAGCGGGTGGTGGTATTGGTGGTGGCGTTTTACTCGCTATCGTCGGCTTGATTAAAAATGCAATGGCAAAACAATAAACTCAGCAATTTAAAACCTGCCCTAATGCGTTAGGGTAGGCTTCTCTATTTTTACAGTAAAATTCTCCACATGAAATTAATCGCGACCGTTCTGGCATTCAACCTTAGCCTGTGTGCCCCCATAATGGCAAATCCCATGGTGGCGAATCCTATGAATGCAAATGAAGTGCTAACTGAAAATGCGGCCGGTATAGTGCTTTACGCAGATGAAGCTGGGCAAGATGGGGCAGCAAGCTGGAAAGCCAAAACGCAAGAAGTCATTATGAATGCGCTTAGCTTGACTGGTGTTAAATATAAATTTGGCGGCAATAGCCCTGAAACTGGCTTTGATTGCAGTGGTTTTGTACGCTATGTATTTCACAATGCAGCCAATTTAACGCTGCCACCTACTGCGCGTGCCATTAGTCAATTGGGCAATAGCGTTAAAAAAGATGAGTTGCAACCCGGTGATTTAGTGTTTTTTAATACACTGAAAAGTGCTTTTTCACATGTAGGTATTTACATTGGCGACAATAAATTTATTCATGCGCCCAGCGCGGGTAAAACAGTACGTGTCGAAAACATGCAGCAAAGCTATTGGTCCAGCCGTTTTAATGGTGCGCAACGGCTGGATAAAGACCTAGAAAAAGCTGTAAAGCCAAATCAATAAAAATAATGTGTTACAGACCACTTAGCCATGTATTTAAATACAGGTGGCCTGCAGTGCTTTAATATTTAATCGTTACTCGTGAAACTTGGCTAAATCACCTGGTTTACGTAGCATTTTATCCACTTCGCCTAAGTGCAGTTCTTCTTGATAAATCATCTCTCGTGCGTATTCCTCAAGCATCACCGAATCACCCTCCACCAACTTCAGCAACGCTTTGTAAGCATTAAGCGCCACGGTTTCGTGCGCTAACGACTCGCGCAAAATATCGCCAATATCGTGGTTATGTGTTTCTAGAAGTGGGCCAATAGATAGTGATGGATGTCCGCCCAAATGCGTAATCAGTTCGCCTGCTTTATCGGCATGCGTCAGTGACTCTGCTGCTTGACCGCGCAACCATGACACAATAGGGATGCGGTTATAGCCAAACACCATCAAAGCATAATGCGTATAACGCACTACACCTGCGAGTTCAAGTTCTAATATTAAATTTAATGCTTTAGTAACTGGGGTTGTAACACCGTGATCTGAAGCCATTTTGTTCTCCTTTTTTCCATACAAATTTGAGCGCTCAAGATTGCCCACTGACTCAATGAGGCACAGTGTATCGTAAAAAAAACAAGCTTGCAGAATTGCAAATAATTCGCATTGTCAGTCGCAAGTACATTTAGATTGGCTTATTTTCACCACGACCCGGCCTGTCACTATGGCCAAGGTCCCTGTCTGGCGCGATGACGTCGCGTATCAGTTGTTTTAACTCTTTAGACTCTGGAAAGCGCCCTGCCTGCTTGCGACTAAACAGAACCACGCCATTAAGGCGCACTTCTAACACGCCACCCGTGCCGGGCATTAAATTAACGCCAGCCAAATCGGCCTCAAAGGTGGTTAGCAGTTCCTGCGCCAGCCACGCTGCACGCAGCAGCCAACGGCATTGCGTACAATATTCGATCTCTACTTGATAGGGCTTCATCTCGTCCTCTTTAAATATAATAAGCCTAATTTAATGATTTTTATGCTATTAAAAACGCTTGAAATAGCGCAAAATGAACCTATTATCTTATTGTAAGCTCTTAATGTGAGTCGTGCGTTAAGCATAAGCAATATTAATTATTTTCAAGTAAAAGGGTGTACATGCGGTCTACTTTCCAAAAATTCGGGCTTATTGGCTCTGGTGTGCTTATCGGTATTCTGATTAGCCTTAACTTTTCTGCATTAGCAGAAAAAATCTCGTCTTCGCAATTGCCGATTGACGATTTACGCGTATTTGCAGAAGTATTTGGCAAAGTAAAAAGTGATTATGTAGAAAATGTTGAAGACAAAAAGCTCATCAATGAAGCCTTGACTGGCATGCTTTCCGGGTTAGATCCCCACTCAACTTTTATGGACGCAGACGCATATAAAGACCTTCAAGCAGGTACACAAGGCGAATTTGGCGGTTTGGGTATAGAAGTGGCGATGGAAGAAGGCCTGGTAAAAGTAGTGACGCCAATTGAAGATAGCCCTGCCTATAAAGCTGGCCTTAAAAGTGGCGATCTGATCAGCAAATTAGACGACACACAAGTGCGTGGGCTTACCTTAAATGACGCAGTTAAGAAAATGCGCGGCAAGCCAGACACCCCCATCGTGCTGACCGTGTTGCGTAAAGGCGAGGTCAAACCACTTACTTTTAATTTGGTACGCGCGATCATTAAAACGCAAAGTGTTAAAAACAAATATATCGAGAAAGATTACGCTTATATCCGTATCACCCAGTTTCAAGACCATACCGGTGAGGATTTAGCCAAGGCGTTAACTTCACTGCAAGCACAAAACAAGGGACCTTTTAAAGGCTTGGTGCTTGATATGCGCAACAACCCTGGAGGCCTACTTGATGCTGCGGTTGGTGTGTCGGCTGCGTTTTTACCAAAAAATAATTTGGTGGTGTATACCGAAGGCCGTGTGCAAGATTCTAAAATGCGTTTAAGCGCTACGCCTTTAGATTATGCAAGAAGAGGTAAAGGCGATTATCTTAAAAACATACCTGAATCATACAAAAAAACGCCGATGGTTGTTTTGGTGAACTCAGGCTCTGCATCGGCTTCTGAAATTGTGGCGGGTGCACTACAAGACCATAAACGTGCAACAATTCTTGGTGTGCAAAGTTTTGGTAAAGGTTCGGTACAAACCATATTGCCAATGAATAATGGCAGTGCTATCAAGCTCACCACTGCACGTTATTTCACGCCGAATGGCCGCTCAATTCAGGCTAAAGGCATTGTGCCGGACATTATTGTAGAAGATGGTACTGACCCTGCTAACGATCTGCATGAGGCCGATTTAGCCAAGCATTTATCAAACCCAAAAGATGCTGCAGAAGCGGCCGAGGCTGCTAAAGCAAAAGACGCTGCTAAATCAGCGGCGGCTAAGGCTAAATTAAACGAGAAAAAATTTGCAGAGCCGCAAGGCCCAATTGAGCCAGCTAGCAAAGAAGATTTCCAATTTGTACAAGCCATGAACCTGCTCAAAGGCTTACCAGTACAAAAAACACCAGAGCCTAAAGTAGCAGTTGCAATTCCTAGCGACGCAAAACCTGCTACGAAATAATCTTTAAGTAGATTTAATAAGCCTGCTTGCAAAACAAGCGGGCTTTTTTGTATGCTTAATCACTCATAAAACCACACAAATGCTGGCGAATTTGGATTAAACTTAACATATGGATATTGACCAACTGATTAGTACGTTTGATAAAGGCTTACGCACTATTTTTGCAGTGAGTAGTGCAACCAGACAGCGGCCAGACGCAAACATCGATGAGCCAGTGTTAAGCGAAGACAGCAAGCAGCATGCCGCAGCACTGATGCGCGTTAACCATGTGGGCGAAGTATGCGCGCAAGCGCTTTACAGTGGGCAAGCGATCACCAGTAGAAATCCGCAGATAGCTAACGCATTGCAGCATGCAGCAGCCGAAGAGACAGACCACTTGGCATGGTGCGAAGCACGTATCAATGAGCTAGGTGGACGTAAAAGTCTGTTGAATCCACTTTGGTACATGGGCAGTTTTACATTGGGTGCAGTGGCAGGTGCTCTGGGTGATAAATGGAATCTGGGCTTTTTAGCTGAGACGGAAAGACAAGTCTCGGCACATTTGCAAAATCATTTAAGTCAGCTAGATGTAACTGATGTTAAAACGCGTACAATTGTGGAGCAGATGCAACAGGAGGAAGCGGCACATGCGGCTGAGGCCACACAACTTGGTGGTAGCGAACTTCCTGCACCAGTCAAGCATGGCATGCAGCTTGCTTCTAAAATAATGACAACAACAGCTTATTACATTTAAGCTATAAATATTAAGGTTTTATATCAATATGCAGAAATTTAGTGATGTGCTTTTAACGCTAGATAGCGCCGATGAGGTGCAGCGCATCGAACTTTATCTCGAAAACGGAACACCCGCTGGCAGCATTGAAAACAAACCTGGCAGCCAAGGCTCGGTTAAAGTGTTTTATCACTTATATAAAATGTATGGCGGCATCACGCTAGACGCTGCAGTTGAAGGCTTAGCGCTGTACGCTGAGCATACCGAGGATGCTGAAAATTGCCCTGGTAAGCACCCCAATGTAGACAGGCTGATTAGCGTTCTTGAAAACGAGACACCGCTAACAATGAAAGTCATTACGGTTTAAAACTAACCGCTTCAAATTAATGCAGAAATTGGTGGATGATAGATAAGTTCTAACAAGTGCCCCACTGCATCGAGGCAATAAAAGCCGCGCGATCCATCACGGTGCGTTTTAGGCGCCTCGGTAATCTTTACTCCACAACTCACAAAATAAGCGTACCAGTTATCTACATCCTGCGGTGTTTTTAGCACAAAGCCGATGTGATCCAAGCGCTGTTGTGCTTGCGGCGTGTAGTCTGCGCGGTGTAGTGCAAAAACGTCACCTTCGTTAGTTAGATACACATTATCAGCATCTGGTTGCCATTCAATGCGCATCCCCATAATACGCGTATAAAAATCTACCGCGACTTCTAACTCTTTTACAAATAGCGCCAGATGACGTATACCCAGCATGCCATTTGGTTTAGTTAAATTAGTCATATGAAACGGTCTTTATCTCAAAGCCATGGGTAATTTCTACACTTTTACTGAGCATGATACTTGCCGAGCAATACTTCTCTGCCGATAATTTTACCGCGCGTTCTACTTGGGTAACATTTAAATTATCACCAGTGATAACGAAATGCACGTGAATTTTGGTGAATACCTTAGGAATTTCATCGGCACGTTCAGCTGTAATTTCTGCCACGCAATCCACAATAGGCTGGCGCGCCTTTTTCAAAATTAACACCACATCAAATGAAGTACAGGCACCCATGCCAATCAGCAGCATTTCCATTGGCCGCATACCAACATTGCGACCGCCATTCTCGGGCGCGCCATCCAGCACCACGGCATGGCCAGTTTCAGATTCGCCAACAAAACTGACGTCCTCAATCCATTTTATGCGTACTTTCATCTCACAACCTTAACTTTAATTTTCTAACCTATCCTAAAATTAACATTTTGGGATGCAGTGTGAGGCGCACGGAACGCAACAACAAGATCGGACACTTGGTCCATCGAGGAAGTGAGTACCGCGCAACAAAGCAATGCGCCCAAAGTATAATTTTACTTAACGTCTAAAAGTTCGACATCAAATATGAGTGTAGCATTTGGCGGAATCACACCGCCTGCACCGCGTGCGCCGTAGCCCATTTCGGGCGGAATAATCAATGTGCGTTTACCGCCGATTTTCATGCCAGCAAAGCCTTCATCCCAGCCCTGAATCACTTGGCCTGCGCCAAGCGCAAAATCAAATGGCTGCTTCCTATCGACACTACTATCAAATTTTTTGCCTTTGTGACCGTCTGCCGCTTCGTCATACAACCAGCCAGTATAGTGAACGCTTACATTAAAGCCTGGCTCGGCTTCACGGCCGGTACCCGGTAATGTGTCAATTTTTTGAAATGCTGTAGTGCTTGATGTCATTGCGGTTTTTTCCTGTGTTGAGGTAGTAGATTCGGCCTGGCAAGCGTTAAGCGATAAGGCAAACACGCTGGCTAATAGAATATTCAGTGATTTCATGGCTTAACTTTCATATATTTGCATATTGGCTTTTAATTAAAACGATAGAAACAAATTAAAGCGATATGATACCGCAAACGTAGCTAAGTTCGAACGGCTAGTGCGCTTAGAAAACCCCGCCTTGGTAAACCCACTCAATCAGTGCGTCTTGTGCATTTTTGCTAGCACCCGCTTTTTTATCATTCACCAACATTACCAGCACATGCCGCTTGTTTTTGCTATCCAGCACATAGCCAGCAATTGTACTCACACCATCTATCGAGCCTGTTTTTAAATGTACTCTACCTTCTAGATGAGTGCCTTTTAGGCGTTTTTGCGCTGTGCCATCTAAACCTGCAATAGAGAAAGAAGCTATGAACTCAGGCATGGTTGCACCATGGTAAGCACTTACTAACAGTTGCCCCAAGTGCTGTGCGCTAATACGCTCAGTGCGCGATAAACCCGAGCCATTTTCCACCAGCAGCTCATCAAACTTTAAATTTTTCTGTGCTAACCATGCTGTGATGGCCGCCATACCTTTGGCCTCTGTGACTGGCAGGCCAATCTTCTCTGCAGCTAATGTCAACAACAACTGCCGCGCCATTAGATTGTTGCTCCATTTGTTGATGTCACGAACCACGTAGCCCAACGGCTCAGAGGTTTGCTCCAATACTTTAGACGCATCGAGTGGCACTTCTTGTATTTTTAAGCCGCCATTAAACACACCACCCAGTTCGCGCCACAGCTTCTTAAAGGTATAAAAGGCATATTTATCGTCATCCAACAAACTCAATTCCAGATAACGCTCGCCGCACTCTGGCGAGAACGTACCGTTAAAAGTGACGATTGAGCTATGTTCCGTTTGTATTACCGTATAGCCGAAACGACTGCGCCATTCACCGCAATCAGTATTTGAAAGTTTCATGTGATTGATAATTTGTATTTCGGGCAGCGCAAATTCTTGGCTGATATTGATGCCACTATCAGTCGCAACGAATTTAAAACTGGTGCTGCGACCATTTACCACAAATGCACTCGGCCCCGCGTTGTAAGCACGCCAAGCTTCATTGTCAAAAGGTTTAGAGTTACCTACATTGTTGGCAAAGTAGCTTTTATCAATAATCAAATCGCCTTTGATCTCTTTAACTCCAGCCTGCTGTAGGCTCATTAGCAGGCGCCAAAACTCCTGCGCTTTAAAGCTTGGGTCGCCATAACCCTTAATGATCAAATTACCATTCAGCACACCGTTTTCTAAGCTGCCATCGCGATAGACTTCAGTTTTCCAGCGATAAGCAGGCGTAAGTAAATCTAACGCAGCGTAAGTAGTAACCAGCTTCATCACACTGGCGGGATTCAGGCTTATATCGGCGTTGTGGCTAATGCTGGGGGTTGCGACATCTACCGGCTGCACATAAACCGCCACGCTCGTGAGTGGTATACCCGTCTTTTTTAGCGCTTCAGCCACTGTGCTGGGTAACTCAGCTTGAGCAAGCGCAGTAAAAACCAGCATTGCAAGTATAAAAAATGGCTTAATGAGCTGCATCTATTTAATGGCCTTGGAGACCGCATGGATACTGGCTTGCAGGGCATGCAATATCTCTTCGTGGCTAATGGTGTAAGGCGGCATCAAATAAACCGTGTTGCCGATAGGTCGAATCAGTAAGCCTTGCGCCAACGCCTCTGCGTAGCAATCACGCGAAAAATTGGCATTCGTGCTCACCACATCAAGTGCGAATATCATGCCTTTTCGACGCAAATGCTGGATCGATAAATCATTAAAAGCTTGCATATGTTGCCAAATAAAATCTGACGTTTCACGATTTTTTTGCAGAATAGTATCTGTTTCAAAAATACTTAACGTCGCCAACGCAGCACTACAAGCTAGCGGATTTCCAGTGTAACTGTGGCTATGCAGAAAAGCTTTCGTCACTTGATCGTCATAAAATGCCTGGTAAATCTCATCGCGCGTCAGCACCACCGACAACGGCAAATAACCACCCGTAATACCTTTAGATAAACATATAAAATCAGCGAAGGCATGTCTCTCCGTCAACTTATGGTTGACTTCGGTTGCCTGCTCACAAGCAAACATCGTCCCCGTGCGACCAAAGCCGACAGCAATCTCATCCGCAATTAAATGTACGCTATATTTGGTGCAAATCTCTCTTGCACGCTTTAAATATAGAGGGTGATACATCGCCATGCCTGCTGCGCATTGCACCAGTGGCTCGATAATAAATGCAGCCAGCTCATGTGAATGCTCACTTACATATTGTTCTAAGGCATCTGCACAACGTAGGGCATAAGCTTCTGCACCTTCTCCTGTTTCGGCCAGCCTAAAATCGGGGCTGGTCATCTGGGCCGATTGCATTAATAAAGGAGCATACGTGTCTTTAAATATCGCCACATCGGTTACGCCAAGCGCGCCTAGCGTTTCACCATGGTAACTATTCTGCAAACTGATAAATTTGGTTTTGTTAGATTGACCACAATTACGCCAAAAGTGAAAACTCATCTTAAGCGCAATCTCCGTTGCACTGGCGCCATCGCTAGCATAAAACGCATGCCCTAGCCCTGTGAGTTTGGCGAGTTTTTCAGAAAGCTCGACTACTGGCTGATGGGTGAATCCTGCCAGCATGACATGCTCTAAAGTATCCAATTGCTGCTTAATGGCATCTTTGATGCGCGGGTTATTATGCCCAAACAAATTCACCCACCAACTGCTCACCCCATCTAAATAGCGCTTACCATCAGCATCGTAAAGCCACACGCCATCACCACGCGCAATTGGGATAAGCGGATACGATTCATGTTGCTTCATCTGTGTGCATGGGTGCCACACAGATTGCAGACTGCGGTTTAACAGGGTTTGATTCATCGCTGATTCTAATGTTAATTCTTATCGTAAAACTGTTTAAACTTTTTTCACAAACTCTGATTTTAATTTCATTGCACCACAACCATCAATTTTGCAATCAATATCGTGGTCGCCATCTACCAAGCGGATATTTTTTACCTTAGTGCCAACTTTTACTACCAATGATGAACCCTTAACTTTTAAATCTTTAATCACAGTAATGGTATCGCCATCTTGTAGCACATTGCCGTTGGCATCGCGAATCACTTTTGTGGCATCATCAGCATCCGCACTCGCGGTTTTACTCCATTCGTGGGCGCACTCAGGGCAAACATAGTTACCACCATCTTCGTAGGTATATACAGAATTGCATTTAGCACATGCGGGAAGTTGTGTCATGGCTTCTTTCTTAACTCTTACGATTGGACATAATTAAGCGAGATTTTATTCTACTGCAGAATAATTACTCACCCAGCGAAATGCCGAACCCAAGTACGTTTTGTGAGCGATTGTAATCTAGTAACGTTTCGCCATAGCCAGTGGATGCCAGCACATGCAACTTAAGATATGGATTATTAAACACACGCTGTTGCAAATCGATTTGCGCAAAGCCTTTATTATCTGAGCGTAAATTATTGCGCAATAATAAAGAGACTGCGGTATCCCGGTTTTCTGTCTCCCACCTCACCGTCATATCGCCATAGCCCATGTATTTTTCAATATCGGGGTTGTCATCATCTTCTCTATCTTCTGGTATACGCCACCAAGGTCGCACCAATAATGAAAGACGATCAGTTAACTCAAACCCCCCCTCTAAATAGACACGATTCCAGCTACGTGAAAGTGGATTATCGCGACCATTTGATTGATGCACAACACCCAAGTTAAGCATACGTGGTATATATTCTTTTTTGACGCCATCTACCTCGTTATCTATCCCCAGTGACAATATGAGCTCAGGCTCGTAGTTATTTTCACGCAACGGCCTAGAGGCTTCAGCATTAAAAATCTGCCAGTAAGATTGCTGCGTGTAAGCCCCCCAGACCCTCGAACTGGTGACGTAAGGCAAATCGCGAATCAAAGGAATA
>JAKFEP010000031.1:0-11705 GCA_036675645.1 Methylotenera sp.
ACCGTGTTAAAAGTCAGCGTGCTTGGAAAAATCACGCCAATGGTTGAACGCGTGCCGTTTGGCAACATCACAGTGTGGCTAACGCATTTGCCATCAAAATACACGTTGGCTTTCTTTTTAACGCTTACATTATCAAACTGTGCCATTTTTAATCCTCAAAATAATTATAGTTATTACATTGCCGCGACAATTTGGTCGCCCATCTCACTACATGTTACTTTCTTAGTGCCCGCTTCAAAAATATCACCAGTACGATACCCTGCCGCCAATACTTTTTTCACCGCATTTTCAATGCGCGCAGCAGCCGCTTCGTTATCAAACGTGTAACGCAGCATCATTGCAGTAGACAGTACGGTGGCGATTGGGTTAGCCAAGTTTTTGCCTGCAATGTCTGGCGCTGAGCCATGTGAGGGCTCATATAAGCCTTTTTTGGTCTCATTTAAAGAAGCTGAAGCTAACATACCAATTGAGCCTGTGAGCATCGAAGCTTCGTCAGAAAGAATATCGCCAAAAATGTTGCCGGTGACCATCACGTCAAATTGTTTGGGGTTTCGAATCAGTTGCATCGCCGCATTATCCACATACATGTGAGTCAGCTCTACTTCTGGATATTCTTTGGCCACGTCAATGACGATTTCTTTCCAGAACTCAGTCGTTTCCAACACATTGGCTTTATCGACTGAGCATAATTTTTTGCCCCTTTTCATGGCGATATCAAACGCTACATGAGCGATTCTGCGTACTTCAGACTCCGCATACACCATTGTATTGAAGCCTTCACGCTCGCCATTCTCGTTGGTTCGCATACCACGTGGTTGACCAAAATACACATCGCCAGTTAGCTCGCGCACAATCATAATGTCTAGGCCAGATACCACTTCTGGCTTGAGTGTGGACGCATTGGCCAACTCTGGGTACAACACGGCTGGCCGCAAATTAGCAAACAAGCCTAAATCTTTACGAATCGCCAACAACCCACGCTCTGGGCGCAAAGGACGATCCAAATTATCGTATTGCGGGCCACCAACTGCACCTAATAAAACGGCATCCGCATCGCGACAGATTTTTTGCGTGAATTCTGGATATGGATGACCGTATTGATCATAAGCCTGGCCGCCCAATGGTGCGTGCACAAACTCCAGTGGCATGCCTTCTGCTTTTAACACCTCAAGCACACGCAAAGCTTGTGCGATAATTTCTGGGCCAATGCCATCACCGGCAAGTACTGCAATTTTCATTCAAATTTTCCTTATATTTTTTTGTGGTATTTATTAGGCAAATAACCAGGGTTGTGTCGCTTTATGTTTTTCTTCAAACACTTTAATCTCATCTGCATGCAACAGGGTTAAGCCAATTTCATCCAAACCGTTGAGTAAGTTATGCTTGGATGTCGCATTGATTTCAAAACCAAAAGAATCGCCAGAAGGTAAAGTCACGGTTTGTGAAGGCAAATCAACATTTAGGCGATAGCCAACATTGGCTTCGCATTCCTTAAACAGTCTATCTACCATCGCTTCATCAGCTACAATCGGCAACATGCCGTTTTTATAGCAGTTGCCAAAGAAAATATCGGCATAACTAGGTGCAATAATCACACGAAAGCCATAGTCTTCAATCGCCCACGGTGCGTGTTCCCGGCTTGATCCACAACCAAAGTTCTCACGCGCCAGCATTATTTGCGCACCCTGATAACGTGGTTGATTCAGTACAAAATCCTTGTTCAAAGGTCGCGTGCTGCAATCCATACCAGGTTCACCATGGTCGGTATAGCGCCACTCATCGAACAAATAGGGACCAAATCCTGAGCGTTTAATCGACTTTAAAAACTGTTTTGGGATAATTGCGTCAGTGTCAATGTTGGCGCGGTCTATCGGGCAAGCCAAACCGTCTAATTGGGTAAATGCTTTCATGATGCTTTCCTAAAATTTACTTCCTAAATTTTCTTTAATTTCTACTAAATTAAATAGTGCGCACATCTACAAAGTGACCTGCAATGGCGGCGGCAACAGCCATGGCTGGACTGACGAGATGCGTCCGTCCGCCTTGACCTTGGCGACCTTCAAAGTTGCGGTTAGAGGTAGATGCGCAACGTTCACCTGGGCTTAATCTATCAGCGTTCATGGCTAAACACATACTGCAGCCTGGCTCACGCCATTCAAAACCGGCATCAATAAAAATCTTATCAAGTCCTTCTTCTTCCGCCTGACGTTTCACCATGCCAGAACCCGGCACTACCAAGGCTAGCGAGATACTATTGGCGACTTTTTTGCCTTTGGCCACAACCGCAGCGGCACGCAAATCTTCAATGCGCGAGTTGGTGCAAGAGCCAATAAAAATCTTGTCTAATTTAATATCTTCTAACGGCGTATTGGCACTCAAGCCCATGTATTTCAGGGCGTTCTCGATACTGGTACGCTTAGTAGCATCCATTTCCTTAGCTGGATCAGGTACGCGTCCGCCAATCGGTAACACCTGCTCGGGCGAGGTTCCCCAAGTCACTTGCGGTGCAATGTCTGCACCATTCAATGTCACCACTGTGTCAAATTGAGCGTCTTCATCGGTTTTTAGCGTGTTCCAATAAGCGACCGCTTTATCCCAATCTGCAGCTTTTGGTGCATGTAAACGGCCTTTTAAGTAATCAGCCGTTTTGCTATCTGGCGCAATAATGCCGGCGCGTGCACCCGCTTCAATCGCCATATTACAAATCGTCATACGGCCTTCCATTGAAAGTGCACGAATCACTTCGCCACCAAACTCAATAGCATAACCGTTGCCACCTGCGGTACCGATTTTGCCAATCACCGCCAATGCCACGTCCTTTGCGGTAACGCCTGCGCCCAATTTGCCGCTAACATCTACTAACATACGTTTAGATTTCTTAGCGATTAAGGTTTGTGTCGCCAACACGTGCTCCACTTCAGAGGTGCCAATACCATGTGCCAACGCGCCAAACGCACCATGCGTCGAGGTATGGCTATCACCACATACCACGGTCATGCCTGGCAAAGTCGTGCCCTGCTCTGGCCCAATAACATGGATAATGCCTTGGTTGGCATGCTTGAACGGAAAGTAAACTAACGCACCAAAATCTTTGATATTGTTATCCAACGTTTCCACTTGCAACCTGGAAATCGGATCTTCAATGCCTTTATCCCAATCTTTGGTCGGTGTATTGTGGTCAGGGTTGGCCACGATACTGCTATTGCGCCATGGTTTACGGCCTGCGATGCGCAAGCCTTCAAAGGCTTGCGGGCTGGTGACTTCATGCACCAAGTGGCGATCAATATAAATGAGGCAGGTACCATCTGCATCTTCGCGCACTAAATGCGTTTCCCACAATTTATCGTAAAGTGTTTTTCCAGCCACCGATTTTCCTAACATGGTAATACTCCTTCAATAATTCTTAAGCTTGCGAAGTGCGTATGTTGGCACCCAACATTTTAATTTCTTGCATTTTGGCATCACGCATCAGTTTGTACTCAATCGCATCCAGCATGGCATACCACGATGCATCAATGATATCGGTCGACACCCCTATCGTTGTCCAGCTTGCATGCTGGTCTGCAGATTCAATGAGCACACGTACTTTAGCCGCTGTTGCTTGGTCAGAATCCAACACGCGCACTTTATAATCAATCAACTTAACCTCGTTAATAGCAGGATAAAAACGCTCAAGCGCTTTACGCACTGCTTTATCTAACGCGTTTACTGGACCGTCGCCTTCAGCTATGGTCGTTTCTTGTTGCTCGCCCACTGCAATTCTAATAGTGGCAGTCGAATTCACGCCATCTGTGGCTGGCGCATAGGTAGTCACTTTGTATTCTTTGAGCGTAAAGAACGGGTTAAGTTTGCCTAGCTGCCTTTGCACCATCAACTCAAACGAACTTTCTGCACTTTCAAACTGGTAACCTTCATGCTCCAAAAATTTGAGATGCTCCAAAATACGTTTCGTGTCTGCAGAATCTTTATTTAAACTTGCATCCACAGCGTTGATTTTGCTCAGCAAGGCACTACGCCCAGCCACTTCAGACACTAAGATATGCCGCACATTGCCAATTTTTTCTGGGCTAATGTGCTCATATGAAATCGGGTTTTTGCTCACCGCGTCGATATGCATACCACCCTTGTGCGAAAAGGCATCGTTACCCACATACGGCGCCTTGTCGTTAAAAGTCATATTAGCAATTTCACTGACAAAACGTGCTGCAGACGTTAGCGCTGCCATGTTGTCTGGCGGAATACAGTTGATGCCCAATTTAAGTTGCAAATTAGGGATAATGGCGCACAAATTGGCATTGCCACAACGCTCACCAATGCCATTCATCGTGCCTTGTACCTGCGTTGCTCCTGCTTGAACTGCTGCGATAGAATTCGCCACCGCCATTTCGCAATCATTGTGACAATGAATGCCAACCTGCACATTGAAGCTGTTCACAATTTTTTTAGTAATAACAGAAACTTCATCAGGAAAAGTACCACCGTTGGTATCGCACAAGCACAACACATCGGCACCGGCTTGCACAGCGGTCTGCAAAGTTTGCATAGCGTATTCTGGGTTAACTTTGTAGCCATCAAAAAAATGTTCAGCGTCAAACACTACTTCTTTACCCTGGCTTTTTAAATAGCCAATGGTATCAGCAATCATGTCCAGGTTTTCCTGCAAGGTAGTGCGCAAAATATCGGTGACTTGGTAATCCCAACTTTTGCCGAAAATCGCCACTGCAGACGTGTTCGCACTCAATAACGACTGCAAATTCCTGTCGTCAGCCGCATTAATGCCCACTTTGCGCGTACTGCCAAATGCAATGATTTTTGCCTGCTTCAATTTAAGCGCGCTCACCTGCTCAAAAAACGCTAAATCTTTAGGGTTAGAGCCAGGGTTACCCGCTTCAATGTAGCCGATGCCCAACTCGTCCAGACGCTGCACGATTTTAAGTTTATCTTCTACCGTAAACGAAACGCCCTGTGCCTGCGCGCCGTCTCTGAGTGTTGAATCATAGGCAATTACATGTTTCATCATTACAAAGTTTACTTTTTCCGATTCTGCAAGTTCGCTGCAATGCGCATCCGCAAAGCATTAAGCTTAATAAAGCCACCGGCATCGCGTTGGTCATAAGCACCTGCATCATCTTCAAATGTAGCAATGCTGGAATCGAATAAAGAGTCAGTTTTGCTGTCTCGTCCAGCCACAATCACATTGCCTTTATATAGTTTCAGGCGCACCCAGCCATTCACTGATTTTTGTGTATGGTCGATGAGTGTTTGTAAAGCCAGGCGTTCTGGACTCCACCAATAACCGTTGTAAATCATGCTGGCGTAACGCGGCATCAAATCATCTTTTAAATGCGCAACTTCGCGATCCAATGTTATAGACTCAATCGCACGATGCGCTTTGAGCATGATGGTGCCGCCCGGGGTTTCATAACAACCGCGCGACTTCATACCAACGTAGCGATTCTCTACTAAATCCAGCCGGCCAATACCATGTTTGCCACCGATTTTATTCAAATGCGCCAATAGATCATGCGGCTTCATGGCCTCGCCATTCAAACTCACAGGGTCGCCATTCACATATTCAATATCCAAATACTCAGCCGCATCTGGTGCTGCTTCTGGCGATACTGTCCAACGCCACATGCTATCTTCTGCCTCAGCTGCGGGGTTTTCCAGGTGACGGCCTTCGTAAGAAATGTGCAACAAGTTGGCATCCATGCTGTAGGGGCTACCGCCTTGCTTATGCTTCATTTCTACAGGGATGTTATTTTTTTCAGCATAGGCCATGAGTTTTTCACGGCTGAGCAAATCCCACTCGCGCCATGGCGCGATAATTTGAATGTTCGGGTTAAGCGCGTAAGCACCCAGCTCAAAACGCACTTGGTCGTTGCCTTTGCCTGTCGCCCCGTGTGAAATGGCGTCAGCTTTAGTTTCACTGGCGATTTCAATCAAACGCTTGGCGATGAGCGGCCGTGCAATTGAAGTGCCTAGCAAGTATTCACCTTCGTACACTGTGTTGGCTCGGAACATCGGAAACACAAAATCGCGCACAAATTCTTCACGCAAATCATCAATGTAAATTTCTTTTACACCTGCCGCCTTTGCTTTACTCCGCGCAGGCTCTAGCTCTTCGCCTTGACCCAAATCAGCAGTAAACGTCACCACTTCACATTGGTATTCGTCTTGCAGCCATTTTAAAATAACGGACGTATCCAGTCCGCCAGAATAGGCCAACACCACTTTTTTTACATTTTTAATTTTAGTACCCATTTACTTTACCTAAACCTAGACTTTTAACTTAAATTTTACCTAGCAACAAATATTCCATCAGCGCTTTTTGCACATGCAAACGATTTTCAGCTTCATCCCACACCACCGATTGCGCGCCATCAATCACTTCCGCAGCCACTTCTTCACCACGATGCGCGGGCAAGCAATGCATAAATAGCGCATTTGTGTTGGCTACTTTCATCATATCTGCATCCACTTGCCAATCTGCGAAGTCGCGTTTACGCTCTTCGTTTTCCGCCTCAAAGCCCATACTGGTCCAAACATCTGTAGTTACCAAGTCTGCGCCTTTTGCGGCTTCCATCGGGTCATCAAAGGTTTCAAAATGGCTATTGCCATATAAATTAGCGCGTTCTGGCTCAACTTCGTAACCTGGTGGCGTAGAAACATGCACGTTAAAATCTAGCAGCTCTGCAGCTTGCAACCACGTATTGCAGACGTTATTACTGTCACCTATCCAAGCCACGGTTTTGCCTTTAATGCTGCTAATGTCGCCGCCTCTATGCTCAATAAAAGTAAAAATATCCGCCAAAATTTGGCACGGATGATACTCGTTAGTCAGCCCATTAATCACCGGCACGCGCGAATTTGCGGCAAAACGCTCAATGATATCTTGCTCAAAGGTGCGAATCATCACCAAATCGCTCATGCGTGAAATGACTTGTGCTGCATCTTCCACTGGCTCACCGCGGCCTAGTTGAGAATCGCGCGTATTCAAGTAAATCGCGCTACCGCCCAACTGCTGCATACCCGCCTCAAACGATAAACGCGTACGCGTGCTGGCTTTTTCAAAAATCATCACCAAGGTGCGATCCTGTAGTGGCCAGTACTGCTGATAGGCCTTAAATTGCGCCTTGATCCATTGCGTGCGCGCAAAAATATGGTTCAACTCATCAGTGTCTAAATCGTTAAACTGTAAAAAGTGTTTAATCATTTTGCATTCAAAAACTGCCTGATTAGCTTGGATAAGCGTTTAACAAGCTCCCTCACTTCAGCTTCGTTAATCACTAATGGCGGCAGTAAACGCACTACTTTTTCTGCAGTCACGTTAATTAACAATTTATCTTCAAGCGCCATTTTCACCAACTCACTACATGGCCTATCCAGCTCTATACCCACCATCAAGCCGGCGTTACGTACAACCTTCACACTGGTCATATCTTTCAAAGCAGCTTTTATTTCTTGGTGAATCAAATCACCCATTTTTTGCGCGTTTTCACGCAATTTTTCATCCGCAATTACATTCAGTGTGGTTAACCCTGCCGTTGACGCCAGTGGATTTCCACCAAACGTAGAGCCATGTTTACCAGGTATAAAAGTTTCTGCCGCCACACCACGCGCCAAGCACGCACCAATCGGCACGCCAGAGCCTAAGCCCTTAGCCAAAGTCATCACATCTGGCAAAATGCCTGCATGCTGAAATGCAAACCAGGTGCCAGTGCGGCCAATACCACATTGCACTTCGTCCAGCATGAGCAGCCAGCCATTGTCGTCGCACACTTTACGCAACCCTTGCATATAGGCTGCCATGTCCGCGGGGATATGAATTCCGCCTTCTCCCTGCACCGGCTCAACCAAAATCGCCACCACATTATTTTTGCGACTGGCGATGGCTTTGACAGCCTCCACATCATCAAACGGTACCCGCACAAATCCACTCACTAGCGGCTCAAAGCCAGCTTGTGCTTTTCTGTTGCCAGTGGCCGATAATGTCGCCATAGTCCGGCCATGAAAGCTACGCTCCATGACAATAATTTCAGGATTTTCTATGCCTTTATTGTGCGCATACAACCGTGCCAGCTTAATTGCGGCCTCATTCGCCTCACAGCCCGAGTTGCAAAAAAACACTTTATCCATGCCTGAAATTTCAGCTAATTTATTTGCCAGTGCTTCCTGTTCGGCGATATGATAAATATTGGAGACATGGATCATTTTTGCGACTTGGTCCTGGAGGGCTTTAACCAGCACCGGATGCGCATGGCCAAGACTGTTTACCGCCACACCAGACAGTGCATCGAGATATTTTTCGCCATTAGTGGCCCATAGCCAAACTCCCTCACCATGGGTGAAGGTAATAGGTTGGCGATTATATGTATTCATTAAATGCGACATAATTTACTCTAACTTAAAAAAGCAAAACGGCGGCTAAGGCCGCCGTTGAAGCCTTAACATTTTCTATAGACCAAGTGCTGCGCGATGGCTTAAGCCGTTTGCCATAAAAAATAACATGGGAATTGATAGCATCATATTCGTACGCGATGCCAACATGGCGACGCGACGTGCTTTCGCTTTCACTTCATCCGTAGCAGGCACGATGCCTAAAATTTTCTTCTGGTTTGGCCAGATAAAATGCCACACGTTAATCAGCATAATCGTACCCAACCATGCGCCAATACCGATACCTTCCATACCATTACGAAGCAAGAATGCATCTACGAATCCAGCACCTAACAACCATGCGCCGGCCAGCCATGTAGCAACTGCAGACCAACGGAAGTAAAATAAGGCGCGCGGCGCTACATGCTTAGTGATACCAGCTGCTGTACCATCTGCACCTGCGTCTTTAAGCGCAGCCATTTGCACCAAGTTGAAATAGTAAAGCAGCCCAATCCAAGTGATCCCAAATATTATATGCAACCAACGTGCAATACCCGGCATTAATGCTTCCATGTTGCGCTCCCTAAGCTAAAAAGTTTTTTAAAAAAAACACCAATACTACGGTGAGTATTAGCCCAGAAATAATCGTGCCGGCAACTGATTCTAATGGATTTTTCATTGCTGCATCTCCCTTATAAGTTTTATATATTTCTAAGCCGTGAGATTAGCTTAAAAGTGCTTATTTAGCAAGACTTGGTCAGCAAGTCAGGCTAAATTTAACGCGATTAATTGCAATCTTGTTTAGCGGCTAAAAACGGTTGAATACGTACCTGCGTATCAGGGTGTGAAGCCAGCAACTCCGGCACTTGGTCAGACTGGGTCGGTTTTGGCTTATTTTTATCTGGTGTTTTTTTAGTTTTGCTGCCACTCTCATCACCCAAGGTTTGACTTTGCAAACGCTGCAAAATATCAGCAAAGGCTCTGGGTGGCAGACACGCTGCTTGCATTGCGTTTAACGCAAACACGTCGGCTTCAGCTTCATGCGCACGAGAGTACTTCATTTGCATCAGTGCTGCTGGCAGGCCAGACGCCACCGAGCTCACATCACCGGTGATAGCTGCCAAAATCAGGCCTGCTAGTACACCTTGCAAGCTCTGCCTATAGGCATGGCGCTGCTTTACATGGCCCAGCTCATGTGCCAATACAGCCACCACTTCAGTATCGTTCTTTGATAGCGTAACCAGCTGATCTGTCATGACCATAATGCCGCCCGGCAACGCGAATGCATTAGCACCAATTGCTCCACCATCACGAAACTCCAGGCGATATTGAGGGCAGGTTTTCAAGGCAGAACCTGCTAATGACGAACACAGTTTGTTTAATTCAGCAATGACACTGGCTCTGCGATTAGGCTCGATTTTGCTGGGTGAAAAGTAGCCCACTTGGCTGTCCAAGCCTGCCAATACTTGCTCGCCGATTTTTACTTCCATGCTGGGCGGTGTGATGTCAGCTACATATTCGGCCATTTTTGGCACCCCAAATTGCAGAAACATCCAGCCCGCAAATACGGTTAGCAGCATGGCGACAAATACCCAGCCGAGGTGGTTTTCCAAATAATGCAAGCCGCGCCAAAACGCACTGCTCCTGGAGGGCATGACGGCTTCGAGTTCACAGATGTCGGTTGCTTCCAGCCTGCCGCCATTGGGCAGATCAATTAGTCTCTTAGCTGAACCTAATTTAGCCTGCACTTCTATATCGGCAAGATTAAAGCTTAGCTCTTCACCATCCACCTCAAATGCAATCTGTTTGGCATGCTCTGCAACCCGCACCAATACTGGGTTGTGGCTTGCCTTAATGCCGTCAAAATAGTTGGCTTGGAAACTCACCTGAAAGGCCAATTAACCAAACGAAAGATCAACGTCGAACATCTCGGCAATCTCTTCACCAGTGGCTTTTACTTCGGCTTTTTTATCACCGACAAACTGGTCAAAATCAACATCACCGACTATCTGTAATTTACTGGCGCGATACCTTGCCATACGAATTTGTGCCCATGGCGTGGCTAGCCCAAACGTCAGCATTATCGCCACGATATTGGTAAAATAAAGCCAGGCAAAATCGCGTGCGCGCAAGCTGCTTTTAAACGACAGTTTATCCAGCGTCGTGTTATTCCATATCAGGTTACCAATACGTGCTTGCAGGTAACCTAAAGAGCCAAAAATAAATAGTAAGAATATAGCTAAAATCACTAGTCCTACCATCATGCCCGTTAATACAGCATTAGAGTTCTTGAGTAAATCACCTATATTATCTTTAGTATTCATACTCGCAGCATCTTTAGCGTCCATTTGCTCTAATTGTTCTTGAATTTTCTGCAAACCTTGCTCAGACAGTTTTCCTTGCATCTCCTCCTCAAACTGCTCTACTGACTCAACCTGTTTTTCTGCTGGCATTGCTGGTGGGATTGCTGATTGTTCGATAGTTTGCTCTGTCGCTGGTAATGGATTTCTGTCAGAATACACACGCTCTACTTTTTTAATTTCAGGCGCTGTTGGCGCTCCTGTTTCAACTTCATTTGCAGCCAACATTATTTTTTGCGGATTAACAGGCGCAAAAGCCGCAATATTTGCAGGCAACATCAACTGACTCAAGTCCGTACTAGTTACTGGTGGTTTCTTATCATAAGTTAAGTAAGTAGAGATTGCAGTTGAAATTAAAACACCAACTATAATTGCAGCCACTAAATATTCATAAACTCTATAAAAACCTTTTACGACGCGTTTCATATCAAATTGACTCAGGCCGAAACGATGATTATTCATTAAAAATTGGTTCTTTTCGTGCGCAGCATACGGCGCGGCCAAGCCAAAAGTAATTATTGTCAGCAGGGGCAGGACAATAAACACACGCACTGCTTTACCTACTGTGCCAATAAAATCAAACCTCAAACCACGATGGCTGCTATTGCGCGAATTAAAAATAGAGCCGCGCACCACCAACCATGGCAATGCGATAAAAATCAGCAAAAAAACCAAGCTTTGCAAAATTGGGTTAATGGCTGCTACCACTAACAACGCCACTGCAATGAGGCGGCCTTTTAGAATAGAAATGGGCTTGGCGTGGTAATCAAAGCCAACGTTTTCAATTAAAGTATTGTTATAAAAATATTTTTTTCGACGTACCTTGGCCCAAGCTGAATAAATCCCCAAGGTCACTATGCTAAGCAATAAATTGACGATCCAAATACCAAAATACTCTGAGGTTTTACCCTCAAAAATAATTGGGGTAGTTTTTTGTAACTCTATTTGATTAAGGTTTTGATTGGA
>JAKFEP010000180.1:0-1615 GCA_036675645.1 Methylotenera sp.
TCTCTGCGCGCGCCATTAATAGATCATCACATCACATAACAAAACTGCTTTCCTACATGTGGCTTTGCTTCGGGCTGGTATTTATCGCAGTGGCTTTGCTGTACTCCGACATTTCAATGCTTCTTAAGCTACCCCAATGGACTTTACTGTTACCAGTCGGTGCTCTTGGCCTCTGGGGGGCCTCTAACAAACGGTTCAAATCGTTCGCTTCGCTCTCTGGGACCGCGTACCGCGGCCCCTTAACCTAAACGTTAGCCACTCACTCAATAGAGGTTATTGCCATGATTAAAAAATATATAGCCACAGCATTTATAGCATCCATGCTTGCCGGTTGTGCTGGAATGGATAAGCTTGCTGGTATGGGTGTTGTTACGCAGGAGACTTCGACGTTCGACAATTCTACTCTCATAGAAGTTTCTCCTAATTCACTATATGACCCAGCTAGTACATGGGGAACACCATTGCAGCTTGGTGCCCGTTGGTCAAGCGCTACACCAGATCTTGTGGCGCTGGTTCTTTCTTATAAAACGAATGTTTCAAGTGGTGCGCCAGGCTACGTAAATTTCACAGACCTAAGCATCAACATAGACGGTGCAATTTCATCGTATACAACAGGCAGGCCAACTAACTTAAGCAGCAGTGACTACAATACAGTCTCTAAAACCATTTACACTTCCAGCGAAAATGCAGTTTTAATTCCGTATTCGGTGTTGGAACGCATGGTTTCCGCTAATACCTGTAGGCTCAGAATCCATACCATACAGGGCTATCAAGATGTTGACTTTGCAGCCGAGCATATTCCTGGAGGGAAAGCTACGGCAAAATTATCAATTAAGGAATTCATGGCAAAAGTTGCAATGAAACGCGGGCGTGGCTAACAAGTCGCTCAAGGTCGTTCCTCGCTTCGCTCGTCACTGGACAGTTGCAAACGGCGCATGCTTCGCATTTTATGCGCCGTCTGCAACTGCCCCTTAGCTCAACGTTAGCGGTATTCAAATGACATCTACGCTAGCCGTACTTATTTCGATAGTCACAGGCCTTATAGGTGCCCTGATAGGACACTATTTGTCTGAACGGAAAAGCCGCAATGACGAGTTGGCAAATCTGAGACTGGATGCATACAAAGACTTCATAAATGCAACATCTGTATTATTCTCAGCACGGCGCTCCGGCCGCACTCAAGATGAAATTGCAGAACTCGGTGCGCTTAACGATGCGAAAACCAGAATTTGCATTTGCGCCGGTTCGGAGGTTGTTGAGTGTTTAGAGAAATTCTGGCTTCAAGGCGGTACGCTAGAAAAAGAGCATGAAATCTTAGCGTTTACTCGTCTTTGCAGGGCTATGCGCGAGAGCTTAGGCCGCGAAAAATTACCATTTGAAATTAAGCTTTCAGATATTTTGTTTAGGCTGGAGCCTTCAACATACTCATATAAAGCATCGCGTGAACCCCGCTAACAACTGGTTCAAACCGTTCGCTACGCTCACTGGGACAGGCTAAAGCCCGCCCCTTAACCAAACGTTAGGCAAGTGGGAGCCTTATTAAAGCGTTCACTTGAAAATTCCACGCGGTCAAAAATGTACGCAACATCGACGGTTCATCGCCACACCGCGTCGC
>JAKFEP010000113.1:0-11672 GCA_036675645.1 Methylotenera sp.
AAGTCAGCAAATCAACCGCAATGTGATTTTCTAGAATGGTGATGTTGGCGTGTTCGCGAACTTTTTGTGCCAAGGTTTTTTGCACCGCGTTACCAGTAGCATCGGCCACATGCACAATGCGGCGCTGGCTATGGCCACCTTCCCGCGTAAGATGAAACCCGCTGTTGTCGGCTTCGCGCGTAAATTCCACGCCTTGGTCCACTAGCCACTCCACCGCCTCGCGTGCGTTGGTGGCAACCAAGCGCGTTATTTCGATATCACACAAACCTGCCCCAGCAATGATGGTGTCTTGAATATGCTCTTCTATACTATCTTGCTGATCATTTTCTTTTTTGCTCAATACGGCTGCAATGCCGCCTTGGGCCCAACTGCTGGCGCTGTCTGACACTTCGCGTTTGCTGACAATGCACACCCGTTTTTTATCGGCGATTTGCAAGGCCATAGTAAGGCCAGCCAAGCCGCTGCCGATAATTAAAGTGTCAAATTCTTGTTTCATATTGGATGAAATGTTGGCTGTAAACGAATGAACTAATAAGAGTTTAGCGGGGTCTTTATCCTTAAGCTAGGTGTTATTACTGCCCGGCTATAAAAAAGCGGAATCATATTGTAATTCTGGATTGTAAAAGCTGGAGGAATAGAGATGTTTAGAACGACTAAAATTGAGGAGTTAGCCCGTACAAGTTTCGTGCAACCTGCGCATCAAGGTTATAATGTGGGCATTATAAAAGCGGAAGCGGGGAGCAGTACCTCAATGGCCGATAAGCCAATCGAACCACCTAGTGATTTGGTGAATGAATTGCCTAGTAAACAGGCACCTGTAAGTGCCAATGCTGGAAACCGTGAACTAGATCAGCTGTTGGTGGTGCGTGCACAGCAAGGCGATAAAAAAGCCTTTGGCCTGCTGGTGGAAAAATACCATCGCAAGCTGGGGCGTTTACTTGGGCGCATGATACGTGATCAGGCTGAAGTGGAAGATGTCGTGCAAGAGTCGTTTATTAAGGCCTATCGCGCGCTGCCCAATTTTAGGGGTGATAGCGCGTTTTACACTTGGCTGTACCGTATTGGCATTAACACCGCTAAAAACTACTTGGTTTCGATGGGGCGCAGGCCGCAAGTGATGCAAGAAGTTGAGATTGAAGACGTAGAAAATTTTGACAGTGGTTATGAAATGCGGACTACAGATACACCTGAAACCGCCTTGATGACCAAGCAGATTGCGCAAACAGTGAATGACACCGTGGCAAGCTTGCCAGAAGAATTACGTACCGCCATCACACTGCGCGAGATTGAAGGTTTGAGCTATGAAGAGATTGCTACCTTGATGCAATGCCCGATTGGTACCGTGCGTTCCCGTATTTTCAGGGCGCGCGAAACCATTTCAGAGAAGTTAAAACCGTTGGTGGACGCGAAAGAAGGCAAACGTTGGTAGCTTTATTGCGTGTTTTATTTATATTTCGTTTTTTGAGGTTAGTATGAAAGATCAATTATCTGCACTTATTGATGGCGAGCTTGATGTTGCAAGCGCTGAGCATGTGATTAAGGCCGCAAAAGTGGGTGGTGAACTCAGGAGTTGTTGGGCGCACTACCATTTAATTGGCGACGCGATACGCGGAGATATTGGGCACAATGAGGCGCACACCAGTCACGATTTTAGCGCACGTGTGATGGGTGCATTAGAAAACGAGCCTATCATATTTGCACCGAATACCAATATTAATAGCAACCTAGGCACTAATATGGGTGCGGTTTCTAAGGCATCTGCCAGTAATAGTAAGCTGTGGTCAATCGCCGCTTCTGTGGCGGCAGTGATGTTTGTGGGTGTGATGGTGCTGCAATTGAACCAAACTGAAGAGCTTGCACCAATGGAGATTGCGCAAAGCGTACCAACTGAATATTTACAGGCACACCAAGCGGCTGCTCCCAATGGCGCAGCTTTTTATACGCAAACGGCTAGCCTGACCGAGCCGATGCAATAATGGTAAGTACTCTCTATATGCTGCGTCTGTTTAGCTTAATTGCATTAGGCTTGCTCAGTTTACCAAGTATTGCTGGAGATGATGCTTGGTTAGCGCTGCAAAAAAGTGCCTATGCTGCACGAGAGCTCAATTATCAAGGTGTGTTTGTGTACCAAAATGGTAAGCAAAACAGCTCGGTGCAAATCACTCACATGAATAATGCCGGCCGCGAAATGACCCGCAATGTAGTGCTAGATAACAGTGCACAGGCTAGCCAGCCACGCGAGGTATATAGCGAGGGCAGTGATATTGTCATCATGCATAAAAAAAATAAAAAAATGGTGATAGAAAAACGCCGTGGTCAAAACCTGTTCCCCGCCATGTTGCCCACAGATTTACGTGCCATTAAAGCCAGCTATACTGCGCGACTTGGCGCAAAAGAGTATATCGCGGGTCGTGAAGCGCAGCTTATCGAGTTGGTTTCAAACGATACCTTTCGTTATAACTACAAAATCTGGGCGGATACCGAATACGGTTTGTTGCTAAAAATGGCATTAGTAGATAACAAAAATAAAACATTAGAACAAATTGAATTTACGCAATTGAGTACTCTGAATTCTCAAGATATCAACTGGTTTCAGCCCAAAATTGATGTGAGCAAAAGCTATGAAATGCACGACAGGACTGCGGTGAATCATGTAGATAGTAATTGGATTATCACCACACTACCGGTTGGTTACGCTAAAGTGGATCATCGCTCGCTGGCTGTTCCTGGTAAAGCTACACCTGTAGACCAGATGATATTCTCTGACGGTATTGGTTCGGTTTCGGTATTTATAGAACCCATGACAAAAGGTATGCGTCCAAAAATGGGGCACATGGGCATTGGGTCTACCAATATTTGCGCACATGTGATGGATGGTTACCAGATTACTGTAGTCGGAGAAGCGCCAGCCGCTACCGTGATGCAGATTGCCAGAGCAGTGAGCTTTAAAAAACAAACTGCTTCCAGTAACAAATAGTAAAGTCAGCCGCTATGATAGAAGAACGCGCCGTCATTCTTACGCTAGATAGCGCTTCGGGCAATAACAATTCAAACCAAATCGCTACATTGGAAATCGAACGCACAACTGCTTGTGGTTTATGTGGTCAAATGCGCGGTTGCGGCAACTCTATTTGGGGCAAACTATTCGCGCATCAATCTACCGCTTTTAAAGCACAAAATCGTATCAACGCAAAAGTGGGCGACAGCGTTATTGTGGGGATTAATGAAAAAGCACTGTTGAAAAGCGCGATGTTGCTGTATCTATTGCCACTTGCAACGATGTTAATTGGCGCCATATTAGCTAAACAACTCATCGCGACTGAGCTAAGTGCCATTCTGGGGGCGGTTATTGGTTTGGGGCTTGGTTTTTTATGGGTAAAAGGCCACACCATGTCGAATAGTTATTTTAGTTTACAGCAGCCAGTGATTTTAAGGTTAGCCACTGATGATGGGATAGCAAGCCTTTGATTAATTTATTTAAAGTTATTTTTAAGGAAGATGTTTAGATGTTAAATTTAGGGTTAAGCAAGTTAGTTTTTAGTAAGTGGATTGCAGCTGTCACGCTGCTTTTCGCATTGAGCAACACGAGCCAAGCGGGCGCTATAGGAACTTTACCCGATTTTACCGAGCTGGCAGAAAAGCATGGCGCAGAGGTGGTGAATATCAGTGTCACGCAAGTAGCGCAAACAGGTGGCCCGCAATTTCCGTTCCCAGGTATGGAGGACGATGAAAACCTGCAGGAGTTTTTTAAACGCTTCGGCATTCCTGGTATGCCTGGCCAAGGGCAGCCTGGGCAAGAATATAAATCGCAATCCCTCGGTTCAGGTTTTATCATCAGTGGCGACGGTTACATTCTTACCAACGCACACGTGATTAATGCGGCTGATGAAGTATTGGTGAAGCTGTCTGACAAACGTGAATTTAAGGCTAAAATTATTGGCGCCGATAAACGTACTGATGTGGCCTTGATTAAAATTGAGGCGACAAACTTACCTAAAGCGACGATAGGCGACCCGGCTGCATTAAAAGTTGGGGAATGGGTGGCTGCGATAGGCTCGCCGTTTGGGTTGGAGAACACCATGACGCAAGGCATCGTCAGCGCCAAAGGTCGAGCACTACCACAAGAAAACTTTGTGCCATTTATTCAAACTGATGTGGCGATTAATCCTGGAAACTCCGGTGGCCCACTGTATAACTTGCGTGGTGAAGTGGTGGGTATCAATTCACAAATCTACAGCCGCAGCGGCGGCTCGATGGGCTTATCATTCAGCATCCCGATTGATGTGGCGATTGATATCTCTAACCAACTCAAAACCAGTGGAAAAATCACCCGTGGCTGGTTAGGTGTAGCTATCCAAGAGATAACCAAAGATTTGGCAGAATCTTTCGGTATGAAAAACACCAATGGTGCACTCATTGCAGGTGTCGAGAAAAACAGTCCGGCCGACAAAGGCGGCTTGCTTGCAGGAGACGTGATTACGAAGTTTGATGGCAAGCTCATTACCAGTTCTAGTGACTTGCCGCGTGCTGTAGGTGCGGCTAAACCAGGTAAAATTGTGCCAGTGGAAGTGTTACGTAAAGGTGCTTCAAAAACGCTTAATGTCGGTGTGGGTGAAATGCCAACCGATACGGCAGAAGCTGTTATGCCAAACAAAGCGCCTGCAAAAGCAGAAGCCAATAAAATTGGTTTAACGCTAAAAGAGCTAACGCCGCAACAAAAGAAAAAGCTTAACGGAAAAAATGGCTTGCTGGTAACGGAAAGCACTGGTGTAGCAGCACAAGCAGGTATACGTCGTGGCGATGTGATTCTAGGCCTTAACAACTCGGAAAGCCAAAGCGTTGAGGCTTTTAACAAGCAAATTAATGCGGTACCAGCGGGGAAAACCGTGGCGGTACTGGTGTTGCGCGGCGAAAATACGCTGTATGTGCCGATTAAGGTAACGAAATAATTAGATGAAAATAATGCAATTGTTGTAAAATGCATGCAATGTTAGAAAGGCGCTGAATGCGCCTTTCTTGTTTGTAAAACCTAAAGACACCATAAAAATACTCGTGAAAAACATCCGTAATTTTTCTATCATCGCGCACATCGACCATGGTAAATCGACATTAGCTGACCGCATTATTCATTTATGTGGTGGACTGGAAGATCGTGAAATGGAAGCGCAAGTGCTTGATAGCATGGATATTGAGCGTGAGCGTGGCATTACCATTAAGGCACAAACTGCGGCCCTGCAATACAAGGCGGATGATGGAAAAATTTACAATTTAAATTTAATTGATACTCCTGGCCATGTGGATTTCAGCTATGAGGTATCACGTAGCTTATCGGCCTGTGAAGGAGCGCTATTGGTGGTGGATGCGAGTCAAGGTGTAGAAGCGCAAAGTGTAGCCAATTGCTACACTGCGCTGGATTTAGGTGTAGAAGTGACCGCGGTGTTAAACAAGATTGACTTGCCATCTGCAGACCCTGAGCGGGTAAAACAAGAGATTGAAGATGTCATTGGCGTAGATGCATCCGACGCAGTGCTGTGCTCTGCGAAGACTGGCTTGGGTGTGCGTGATGTGCTAGAAGCCGTGATTAAAAAAGTACCGCCGCCAAAAGGCAATGTGGATGCACCTCTCAAGGCATTGGTGATTGATGCTTGGTTTGATAACTATGTCGGCGTCGTGATGTTGGTGCGGGTGATTGATGGTGTGCTCAAGCCCAAGGAAAAAATTCGCTTAATGGCAACAGGCGCGCAACATTTATGTGAACAGGTAGGAGTATTCACACCAAAATCTTTACAAAAAGTGGCGCTGTCTGCTGGTGAGGTGGGCTTTGTTATCGCAGGGATTAAATCATTAGAAGACGCTAAAGTGGGCGACACTGTAACGCACACTGACCGTCAAGCCGCAGAGCCGCTTGCAGGCTTTAAAGAAGTGAAGCCACAAGTGTTTGCAGGACTTTATCCAGTAGAATCGAACCAGTTTGAGGCATTAAGAACGGCTTTAGAAAAGTTAAGTTTGAACGATGCTTCTCTTTTGTTTGAACCAGAAAATTCAACGGCGTTGGGCTTTGGTTTTAGATGCGGCTTTTTGGGTTTGCTGCACATGGAAATTGTACAAGAGCGTTTAGAGCGCGAGTACGATATGGATTTGATTACCACCGCGCCAACCGTAGTGTATGAGCTGATGCTAAAAGATGGCACAGTGCAACAAATTGAGAATCCTTCACGTTTACCAGATATGTCGCGCATTGAAGAAATTCGTGAGCCGGTGATTAATGTGAATTTGCTGATGCCACAAGATTACGTAGGCCCAGTGATGACGCTTTGTAACGGCAAACGCGGCGTGCAGAAAAATATGCAATATATGGGCAGGCAAGTGATGTTGAGCTACGAAATGCCGCTGAATGAAGTTGTTTTAGATTTTTTTGATAAATTAAAATCAGTATCACGTGGCTATGCCAGCATGGATTACGAATTTTTAGAGTTTCGCGCGGCAGATTTGGTCAAGCTTGATATTATGGTGAATGGCGAACGTGTGGACGCGCTGAGCTTGATTGTACATCGCGCCAATAGCCGATACCGAGGTGGTCAGGTGGCAGAGAAAATGCGTGAATTGATTCCGCGTCAAATGTTTGACGTAGCAATTCAAGCCAGCATTGGCGCCAACATCATTGCTCGCGAAACCGTAAAAGCTATGCGTAAAAACGTCATTGCCAAATGTTATGGCGGCGATGTGTCCCGTAAGCGCAAATTGTTAGATAAGCAAAAAGAAGGTAAAAAGCGCATGAAGCAAGTGGGCAATGTGGAGATTCCGCAAGAAGCGTTTTTAGCAATTCTCAGAGTAGAAGATAAATAGGCGTATCAGACAAATAAAGGTTAAGTATGTACTTTGCATTATTCATGGTGGCGATACTGGCAGTGACAGGTCTAATCTGGTTGCTGGATATTTTAGTTCTGCGCAAAAACCGTTTGGTTGGTGTGGATGAGCCTTGGTATGTGGAATATGCCAAAAGCTTTTTCCCAGTGATTTTATTGGTGTTTGTACTGCGCTCATTTCTGGTAGAGCCATTTAAAATACCTTCAGGCTCGATGATGCCAACTCTACTGGCTGGTGATTATATCTTGGTGAATAAATTCACTTATGGCTTGCGTGTGCCGATTTTAAATTATACGTTTATTGAAATGAATAAACCAAAACAAGGTGATGTCATCGTATTTCACTATCCACCAAATCCAAAAATTGATTACATTAAGCGCGTGATAGGTGTGCCGGGCGATAAAATTCAATATCTAGACAAGCAGTTGATTATCAATGGTAAAAAGCTAGAAGTTACGTTCGAAAATGATTACGAATACGCCATGCAAGGTGCTAATATTGTTAGCGCACGCAAATCTAAAGAGCAGCTAGGTGATGTGCCGCATGATATTTTGGTGCATGATATTCCAAATCAATACAATCCCGACATGCCTGGTGCTAAACTACAGGATGGTGAGACGATTACTGTGCCTGAGGGTAGTTATTTTGCCATGGGTGACAACCGTGATAACAGTGCAGATAGTCGTGTATGGGGCTTTGTGCCAGAGCACAATTTAGTTGGCAAAGCATTTTATATTTGGATGAATTTTGACCAATTTAACCGTATTGGCAATGCGATAAAATAAGGGAGCAGATAATGCAAAAGGCGTTTCAACATAAACAAACAGGGATGAGTTTTTTAGGTTTGATCATTGTGATTGGGGTGGTTATCTGTTTTGCTGTGGTGGGGATGAAAGTGTTGCCTGCTTATATCGAATTTATGAATGTAAAAAATGCGATTAAAAAAGCAGCTAATTCAGCGGATACCAGTGATAAGAAAGCGGTAGCTGAGGCGTTTGGAAAATCTGCTGCTGTGGATAATATTACAGTGGTCACTGGTAAAGACTTGGTGGTGAATGGCGGCGTGATTTCAGTTGATTATCAAGTGACTATCCCCCTTGTTGCAAATGCCAGCGTGCTACTTGATTTTAGTGCAACTTCTGCTAAATAAGACCTCTCAAAAAGTCTTAGCAATATGTCACTCGATAGCCTAGTAAATAATGGCTTAGGCTATCAGTTTAAAAATCCTGCGCTGCTGTTGCAGGCACTTACCCACCGTAGTTTTGCCGCTAACAATAATGAGCGTCTTGAGTTTTTGGGCGACAGCGTACTCAATTTTATTATCGCTCATCAGCTATACTTGCGCTTTGCTAAATTGCCAGAAGGTGATTTAAGTCGCTTGCGCGCGCAGTTGGTCAAAGAGTCTAGCTTGGCAGAAATTGCGTTTAGCCTAAACCTTGGCGACGAGCTTAAGCTTGGAGAAGGCGAGCTTAAAAGTGCTGGTTGGCGCAGACCGTCTATTCTTGCGGATGCCATTGAGGCTATTATTGGCGCGGTTTATATCGATGGTGGTTTTTCTGAAGCCGAAGCCATCGTGCTAAAACTTTACGCAGACAAGCTGGCCAATATCGACCCTAAAATGATTGATAAAGATGCAAAATCGCAACTGCAAGAATATCTGCAAGGCAAAAAAATAGAGCTGCCGGATTATCATGTGCTTGCGATCGATGGTGAAGCGCATGCACAAACATTTAGAATGCAATGCGTGATTAATAAGCTTAATATTACCAGTGTGGGCGAAGGCAGCAGCCGGCGTATCGCCGAGCAGCAGGCAGCACAATTAGCCATGAATCAAATTTTAGAAAGTAAGAAAACTGTCAAATGAAGCAAGAGCTTAGATCAGGTACTTTTAGATGTGGAACGGTGGCGATTGTAGGTCGCCCAAACGTTGGTAAATCAACTTTACTGAATCATATTTTGGGCATGAAGCTTGCCATTACCTCGCGCAAAGCGCAAACCACGCGTCATCGCTTGTTGGGCATCCACACCACAGAAGATACCCAGTTTGTGTTTGTAGATACCCCGGGATTTCAGCAAAAACACCTCAATGCACTCAATAAGACGTTGAATAAAACCGTTACCACGGTGCTCACCGAAGTTGACGTGGTGCTATTTGTGATTGAGCCGATGAAGCTGGGCGATGCCGATAAAAAAGTATTGGAATTATTGCCTAAAGATAAGCCTGTTATTTTAGTGGTCAATAAATCGGATTTAATGGGTGACAAAAATAATTTGTTGCCCCTGATACAAGATTTCGATTTGCTGCACCCATTTGTCGGCATTATTCCTGTTAGTGCAAAAAAATCACTACATTTAGATGAGTTACTGGAAACGACGAGGCGCTACCTGCCAGAACAAGAAGCCATGTACGGAGAAGACGAACTGACTGATAAAACGGAACGTTTTTTAGCGGCAGAGTTGATTCGTGAGAAAATATTCCGCCTGCTGGGCGACGAAGTGCCTTATTCGGTGACGGTGGAGATTGAAAAATTTGAAACAGTTAAAAATTTAAAACGCATTTTTGCTGCGATTATTGTGGATAAAGACAGTCAAAAACCGATGTTGATTGGCAAAAATGGTGAGAAAATGAAACAGATTTCTACCGAGGCACGCCAAGACATGGAAAAGCTTTTCGACTGCAAAGTGTACTTAGAAACTTGGGTAAAGGTAAAAGGTGGCTGGGCCGATGACGAGAGGGCGCTTAAAAGTCTAGGTTACTAAATTGTTTGCATCGACTAGCCTTCACTAACCAACCCAGAAAACAGCCAATCTTAAGGAGTTTTATAATGCAAAATAACGTATTTAACATTCCAATTTATGGCAAACCCATCACGCTGGATGACCAGGGCGTTTATTACGCCAACAACAAAAAAACGGGTGCTATTAATAACGTTTTTCAGCTCGCCTACGAAGAGGATAACTGGTATTTATACCAATTAAAAAACACCAGTAAACACGGCGAAATGGGTTGGGTGATTTTAGCGGACAATGGTGATTACCCATTAAAAAGTTTAAGCAGCGAAGAAATTAAACAGCACTTTGATAAGCCTGAATACGCTGAGCCTAAAGGTGCTTGGCAGCTAATGCGAAACTCGCGCTATGGCTTTGGCAAGTTTACCCCGGTACATACCGATGATGAAATTAAATATGCGATGATTTTATTTTCCGCAGATGACCCCACAAAAATGCTCGTTCCACTTTTGATTCAAAAAGCTGAAGATGAAGTGCTTAAAAGCCTAGCTGAGCCAGACTAAGCATGGGGGCTACACCCAATGTGTTGCGGCAAGATGCGTTTAAGCAAACGGCGCAGCCCGTGTATGTATTGCATACCTACCCGTTTAAGGAAACCAGCTTAGTCGTCGAGCTATTCAGCCAGCAATTTGGTCGCGTGGCAGCAGTAGCCAAAGGGGCGCGCAGGCCGCATTCTGCGATGCGCGGGCTGTTGCAATCGTTTCAAATGCTCTCAGGCGCTTGGTCTGGAAAAAACGAGCTTAAAACCTTGCATAGCCTGGATTGGAGCGCGGGCCTCACCTTATTAAAAGGAGAAGCCTTGATGTGTGGTTTTTACATGAACGAGTTGTTACTCAGGCTGTTGCCAAGAGAAGATGCGCATGAAAGCCTGTTTGCTTATTACGCAGCCGCCTTGCAGACCTTAACAGGTGAGGCAGATTTAGCAACTACGCTACGCCGATTTGAGCTGAAATTACTGCAGGAACTGGGTTATGCCGTGCCCTTGTTGCAAGATGAAAATAACGTCCCAATTGAGGCAGATAAAACCTATCGCTATGAGGCGGAATATGGGGCTTGTGAGCTTGCCGTTACCAAAATTGGCGTACAATGTCGTGGCAAAACGCTGTTAGACATGGCGCGCGACGATTACAGCGATGCGCAAACGCAAAGCCAGAGTAAGCAATTGATGCGGTATTTGTTGGCCCATTATTTAGGCGATAAACCGTTACATACACGGCAGTTATTAATAGACTTACAAGGGTTGTAATTCATGCTGAATTTTGCTCATACTTTGTTGTCATGCCTAGCCGTACAAAAACGTACTGTCTTCGGCACTCCGCCGCGTGTGAGCTTCAATTGAGCATGAATTGAAAGGGAGTAAATGGCAATCGAAAAATTAATATATCCAGTTGGAGAAGCAATAGGACTCTTGATTAATGCAGTTTTAAGAGGGTTCGGATTTTCAGAAATTAAAACTGAAAAAATTGTAACCATTATTGCTTATTCTTTTATAGCAATTTTTGTTTTAGGATTGTTTTACATTACTTTTAAATATAGTTGAGTTTGGTTTAAATGATTAAATTAGGTGTCAATATCGACCACGTTGCTACCATTCGGCAGGCGCGTGGCACTAAATATCCCAGCGTGGTGCAGGCTGCGCTGCGTGCCGAGCAATCGGGTGCAGATAGCATCACCTTGCATTTGCGTGAAGATCGCCGCCATATGCAAGATGCAGATATTTTTGCGCTGCGCCCCTTGCTGCAAACCAAGATGAATCTGGAATGCGCAGTCACCGATGAAATGATTGGCATAGCCTGTCAAGTAAGACCGCAGGATGTGTGTCTGGTGCCAGAGCGGCGTGAAGAACGTACCACAGAAGGCGGTTTGGACGTGATTACCCATTTTGACAAAGTCAAAGCAGCATGTGAAAAATTAGCCAGCCACGATATTCGCGTATCCCTATTTATTGGCCCTGATATTGCACAAATTGACGCTTCAAAAAAAACTGGCGCGCCTGTAGTAGAGATTCATACAGG
>JAKFEP010000083.1:0-11662 GCA_036675645.1 Methylotenera sp.
TTGGGGCGTACCAAGCTAAATGCAGCTGAGCATGGCTTACAATCGTTGGGGTATGTGCTGCCGTATGGCGCTATCACGCAGGCATTAGACGCTGTTTTGGATGCAGCTTCAGATACAAGCAATATTATCTATGAAGCAGAAGCTACAGAAATTAAGCCTGCACAAGAAGCCAGTAGTGTCACCTTTAACCATGCCAACTCAACGCAAACACTGCAAACTGCATTAACCGTTGTAGCCGACGGCGGCCGTAGTCTGGGCGAAATTGAAGGCATAAAAAAAGAAACCAAAGAGTACGGTCATGATGCGCTGGTGACTAAAGTACACGCAGAGTTACCGCACAACCATATGGCTTACGAGCGCTTTACCCCAACTGGCCCAATGGCCTTGTTGCCTAATGGGGAGACCGGGTTTTCATTGGTGTGGACTGGTTTGCAAGCTAATATTCGTGGGCTGTTAGCGTTGGATGATAAAGCCTTTTTAGCGCAATTGCATCAAGCCTTTGGTGATCGCATGGGGAAATTTTTGAGTGTAGAAAAACGCATGAGCTTTCCTTTAAAGTTAAGCACACTCAAGCCATCTGTTGCACCACATCTTGCCGTAATTGGCAATGCCGCTCAAACCATGCACCCTGTAGCGGGGCAAGGCTTTAATGTCGGTATGCGTGATGCGTGGACACTGGCTGGTTTAATTATTAATTCAACACAAAGTGAATTAGGTAGTGCGGATATGCTGGCTAACTACACACAATTACGCAGCCGTGATACGCGCGGTGGCATTGTGTTTACTGATTTATTGGTGAACATGTTTAATAACGATTTGATTGGCCTGCAAGCCATGCGTGGCGCTGGTCTTGGTTTGCTGGAGTTGATCAAGCCGGCAAAAAGCCTGTTAGTGTCAAAAATGAGTTTTGGCAAATGACGCACCACTATTCTCAAAGTGGGGATGAAAGCATTGAAACTGACATTGTCGTGGTGGGAGCCGGTCTGGTTGGTTTAGCGGCGGCAGTTGCGTGTGCCAAGCTGGGTAAACAAGTGATTCTCATCGATGCAAAGAAACCTGTAATCAAAAAGCAGCAGGCTTGGGATGCGCGGATTTATGCGTTAACCGCCAACACAGAGGCTTGGTTGCAAGCGCTAGGGGTGTGGGCAGAAGTTGATGCCAGCCGGGTCAATGCAATTAATGCGATGCGGCTTTGGGATGTCCAAGGTAGTGAACTGGCCTTGCATGATAGTGACGCTAACTTAGCCAAATTGGGCGTAATTATAGAAAACCAGAACTTAATGCATGCGTTGTGGACACAAATAAATGCACTGGGTGTTAAGGTATACACTGGCACACAATGCGTTGGTATTGAAAATACGCAGGAAATGATAAAACTAAGTTTAGAAGATGGTAGCTGTATCAATGCAAAATTAATAGTGGCCGCCGATGGCGTGGATTCCTGGGTGCGTAGCCAAGCAAATATTGCAGTCAAGTACAAAGATTTTAACCAGAACGCTATTGTGGCCAATTTTGTCGTGGAGAAACCGCATCATAACACTGCGCAGCAATGGTTTATGCCGCATGAAACCTTGGCATTGCTGCCTTTGCCTAATCAACATGTATCGTTGGTATGGGCGTTGTCAACCGAACAGGCGACCGAACTGTTAGCTTTGTCAGGCGAAAAGCTGGCGGAAAAAGTAGAAGCCCGTTCACAGCATCAATTAGGTAGTTTGCGCATGGTGGGTAAAGTATTATCGTTTGACTTGAAACAACAAACTGCAACGCACTTAATCGCAGCGCGTGTAGTACTGGTGGGTGATGCGGCGCATCAAATTCATCCTATGGCGGGACAAGGCATGAATTTAGGCTTACGTGATGTAAGGCAACTGCAAGAAATGCTGACTAATACACATGCCATGCAAGATATTGGTGAACAAGCATTTTTAAGAAAGTATGCGCGCGCGCGACAGGCAGATATTGCTACAATGAACACACTTGCCAGTGGCCTAGATACATTGTTTGCTTATGATAGTGCAGTGATGAAAAAAATAACTGACTGGGGATTTAGGCAACTGAATCGTCGGCTATTCCTTAAAAAAACACTAATACAGCAAGCGGCCTAAGGATTAAGTCGCGGTTTTGAAAATTTTATAGAAAGCAAAAATGAATATTATCTTAAAGCGTATTGCAACATTCACTTTATTCGCAATTAGCCCATGGTCGCTCGCCGATGAAGCCAGCCTAAAAAAAGCCATTGAAGCAGCCTACCCAAAATTTAAAGTTGAAAGCGTGGTTAAAACACCTTACGCGGGTTTGTATGAAGTATTTATGGGTGGTCAAATTATTTATACCGATGAAAAACTTACTTTTTTAATCGCCGAGGGACGCTTGGTTGATCCAAAAACAAAAAAAGATGTGACAGGGGATCGCCTCGAAGAGTTAACCAAAGTTGATTTCAATAGTTTGCCACTTGATCAGGCAATTAAAGTGGTTAAGGGGAACGGTAGTCGCAAGCTGGTGGTGTTTTCTGATGTGGATTGCCCGTTTTGCAAACGTTTAGAACAGAATGAACTAACCCATATTGATAACGTTACCATTTATACATTTTTATACCCTATCGAATCGTTACACCCAGATGCGGCAAATAAATCAAAACTTATTTGGTGCGCGAATAATCGTGTAAAAGCTTGGAACGACTGGAATTTTAATAATAAATTGCCCAATAACGCGGGTAACTGTGAAGTGCCGCTAGAGCGTATAGGGGAACTGGCCAGAAAAGTGGGTGTGACCAGCACTCCTACACTTATTTTTTCTGATGGCAGGCGTATGCTGGGTGCGCAACCATACAAAGAAATTGAGAAAAGTTTGCAGGCAGCAAAAAAGTAAGTTAATTCTTAAAACAATAAAGGCCACTCTTGTGGCCTTTATTGTTGGTAAAAAGGGTCTAACCGACCACTTCACCCATTTTGAATATTGGCATATACATCGCCACCACTAAGCCACCGATGATGGTGCCTAACACTACCATGATGACTGGCTCCATTAAGCTAGACATGGCATCCACCGCATCATCTACTTCGGCTTCAAAAAAATCAGCCACCTTGCTTAGCATGGAATCTAGGGCGCCAGATTCTTCACCAATGGCGGTCATTTGCAAGACCATATTGGGGAACACGTTTGCGTTTTGCATGGCAACTGTTAAGCTAGTGCCCGTACTGATTTCACTTTGGATACGTTTGGTGGCATCATAATAGACACGGTTACCAGCAGCACCCGCCACTGAATCTAAAGCCTCTACTAAAGGTACACCAGCGGAGAACATCGTAGATAAAGTCCGAGAGAAACGTGCGATAGTGGCTTTTCGAATAATGTCTCCTAGGATGGGTAGCTTAAGCATCAGCCTATCCATGGTGTTTTGCATTTTCTCCGAACGTTTCCATGTGTAGAAGAAGAACCACAAACCACCGCCAATGGAGGCAAATATGGCCCACCAATAGGATACAAAAAAATCAGAGATCGCCATCACCACCAAAGTAGGGCCTGGTAAATCCGCGCCAAAACCTTCAAAAAGTGTCTTAAATGCTGGGATTACGAAAATCATGATAATGACTACAATAATAAACGCCACTACAATAATTGAAGTTGGGTAAACCAATGCAGATTTAACTTTACCCTTAATGGCCATAATTTTTTCTTTATAAGTCGCCAGGCGGTCTAATAGCGTGTCTAAAATACCTGCCTGCTCACCTGCGCCAACCAAGTTGCAGAATAGGTTGTCAAAATAAAGTGGGTACTTGCGGAAGGAAGCGCTCAAGCTGCTGCCAGTTTCAACGTCGGCTTTAATGTCACCCAACAACTTCGCGACTGCTGGGTTACTATGCCCTTTACCGACAATATCAAACGCTTGCAATAGCGGTACGCCAGCTTTCATCATGGTGGCTAGCTGGCGCGTAAATAAGGTAATATCTTTATCGGTAATTTTGCCTTTACTGGCAAAGGCGCTTTGTTTTTTTACTTTGGTGACAGTAATGCCCTGGCGTCGCAGTGTGGCGTTTACAAATGACTCCCCTGCGGCGCGCATTTCGCCTTTAATTACCTTGCCTTTTTTATCTTTACCTTCCCACTGGTAGGTAACTTGTTTACTCGCACTCGCTGCCATATTACGTCCTTAATTTAGACTTACGCATTCGTTTGCAAAAAATGCATTTTGCTGCCACTTTTTATTCGGGCACTTTTCGCATGGGATTATTCATTAGTACAAGCTTCAACTTCTGCCACAGAAGTTAAGCCTTGGATTACTTTAAGGATGCCTGAGCGGCGCAAATCGTTAACGCCCTCTTTTTTGGCTTGGTCAGCAATGTCAATCGCATTACCTTGAGACATGATAATGCGCGAAATAGCATCGGTGACTGGCATCACTTGGTAGATGCCAACGCGACCTTTATAGCCGTTGTTACAGAGCTCGCAGCCGCCTTCCTTCGGGCCATACAGTTGCCATTTTTCTTTAAAATCTTCCTCAATAAAACCGACCTCTAGCAGGGCTTCTTTTGGTGCATCAATCGGTACTTTACAGCTCTTGCACAGACGCCTCGCCAAGCGCTGGGCGGTAATCAGTGACACTGCCGAAGCAATATTAAATGGCGCAACTCCCATGTTCATCAGGCGCGTTAAAGTAGAAGGCGCATCGTTGGTGTGTAATGTTGATAACACCATATGGCCAGTAGAGGCGGCTTTAATTGCCATATCAGCAGTTTCAAGGTCGCGAATCTCACCAATCATAATAATGTCGGGATCCTGCCGTAAGAACGACTTTAATGCTGCCGCAAAGGTGAGGCCTTGCTTGTCATTCACGTTGACTTGGTTAATGCCTGCCAGCGGAATCTCGCAAGGGTCTTCTGCTGTGGCGATATTAACACCTGGGTTATTGAGAATATTTAGGCAAGTATAGAGTGACACCGTTTTGCCAGAACCAGTTGGCCCTGTCACTAAAACTAAACCATATGGCCGCGATACCGCATGCAGCAATGCCTCTTTTTGTGCTGGTTCATACCCAAGTGCTTCAATACCTAATGTGGCGCTAGTTGGGTCTAAAATACGCATCACGATTTTTTCACCGTGTATCAACGGCAACGTACTGACGCGGAAGTCGATAGTGCGCGTTTTTGACAGCACCAGTTTCATCCGGCCATCTTGAGGGATACGTTTTTCGGAAATGTCCAAGCTGGAGATGACTTTAATGCGCGAAGCTAGCTTATCTTTAATCGCCAGCGGTGGTTGTGCGATGTCCCTCAATTCGCCATCAATCCTGTAACGGATGCGGTAAAACTTTTCATAGGGCTCAAAATGCAAGTCAGAAGCACCCATGTTGATGGCATCCAGCAACATCTTATTTAAAAATTTAACAACCGGAGCGTCGTCAACTTCCTGGGTGTCAGTAACTGTCTCTTCTTCGCCGCTGCTCATGTCGAGGTCAAAGTCACCATCTACATCCAGTGAGCTCATGGATGTATCTTTTGCTTCGACAATCTTGTCTATCCATTTGCCCAGCTTGTCATCCTCGACTACCACTGGCGACAAGGTCATGCCCATTTGGAACTGTACGCTATCTAAGGCGTGCAAATTGGTGGGGTCTGAGATGGCGACAAATAGCACATTATTTTGACTTTTAAGTGCTATCACACGGTTAGATTGCATGAGCTTTAAGTCTATGGATTTGGCGGGCAGATAATCTGAGTTAAAAACATCCAGATTAAAATAAGGGAATCCAAATGACTTCGATGTCATTTCTGCAATTTTTTCTGCAGAAACCTTTTTGCTGGCAATGACGTTGGTAATAAACGGTGTTTTTGCAATATTGGCCTGCGATTGAATATTGTTTGCATCCGCTTCAGACAGCAAATTTTCTTGCACCAACAGCCGGGCAAGCCCACTTAGTTTAATTGATGTTGCGATTGCAGCCATGCGTCACTCTTCACTTTAATTTGATCAATTTAACGATTACTTTTATGTACAGTAACTTCTCATCTAGTTATTTATCTATTTTATCTAAACTATTGTAGTTAAACAATATTTTAAATTATTAAGTAATGACTGTAATAATGCACTTTAACTTTTTTTTTGTAAAGACAATGCTTGCGTAATGCATAAGCTTTCCAGCAGATTATGCAATAAAATATGTCAAATAAACAACACATTAAGCATAAACTTGACTTTTTATATTGGCTAACATATAAAGCGCGTATGAAGTTTTAATTGGCCCTAAAGGCTATTTGGTTTGGCTTTTAGCTGTAAATTATTATCAAGATAAGTTAGTTAAGTATCTATTAAGTCTCTTGGTAAGTATCTTGGCATATGCTGAAGCCAATGTTTTTTTGGGTTCGCCCACATACAATGAATAAATAAAGGAAACAGAAATGGCACTTGGTACCGTAAAATGGTTCAACGATTCAAAAGGTTTTGGGTTTATTACTCCGGATGATGGTGGTGATGACCTATTTGCGCATTTTTCAGCCATTGTAGAGGCTGGTTATAAAAGCCTTAAAGAAGGCCAGCGCGTCAGCTTTGATGTGACTGATGGTCCAAAAGGCAAACAAGCTTCAAATATTCAAAAAGCCTAAGCGTTTAAAGTATGGAATAATCTTGCAAGTAATAAAAAACGGCTCGTGATGCGAGCCGTTTTTTTATTGCTTATTAATTAGTGTTACATTTGTTTGATAATTTCATCGCCAAACTCAGCTGTGCCCACTTGCGTCGCACTTTCCATTTGACTAGAAAAATCGCCCGTCACACGTTTCGATATGATTGCTTTAGCTACGCCTGTTAGCACTAAATCCGCAGCTTCGAGCCAGCCCATATGGCGCAGCATCATTTCGGCAGAAAGAATAATTGAGCTTGGATTGGCCATATTTTTACCGGCAATTTTCGGCGCTGTGCCATGCGTAGCTTCAAACATAGCAACGGTGTCGCTTAAGTTAGCACCTGGTGCAATACCAATGCCGCCCACTTGCGCTGCCAGCGCGTCACTCATGTAGTCACCGTTCAAGTTGGTGGCTGTTACCACGTCATAATCGCTCGGATGCAGCAAAATTTCTTGCAAGAACGCGTCTGCAATACAATCTTTAATGACAATGCCGTTCGGTATGCTTTCATTTTTAATTTCTAGCCAAGGCCCACCATCAATTTCTACCGCGCCGAACTCTTCTTTAGCCAGCTGATAACCCCAATCTCTAAAGCCACCTTCGGTAAACTTCATGATATTACCCTTGTGGGTAATAGTGACACTTTTGCGATTGTTATCAATGGCGTATTGAATGGCTTTACGAATCAATCGTTTACTGCCGTTGATAGAAACAGGCTTAATACCGATGGCAGAATTCTCAGGGAAGCGAATTTTTTTACGCATGCCCATATCGCTTAAAAATTGAATCACTTTTTCTACTTCATCACTGCCAGCTGCCCATTCAATTCCAGCATAAATGTCCTCCGTATTCTCACGGAATATCACCATATCAGTTTTTTCGGGATGTTTGACTGGGCTAGGCACGCCAGTAAAATACTGCACTGGGCGCAGGCACACGTATAAATCAAGCTCTTGGCGTAACGTGACGTTTAAAGAACGGATGCCGCCGCCAACAGGTGTGGTGAGTGGGCCTTTAATCGAAATCACATAATCGCGCACCGCTTGCATGGTTTCTGCAGGCAGCCAAGTGTCTTTACCTTCTTTATCTTTGCCATAGGTATTCACTGCTTTTTCGCCAGCGTATACTTCCATCCAGGCAATCTTGCGCTTGCCGCCATAAGCTTTGTTCACTGCAGCATCCACCACTTTTTGCATGGGGGCGGTAATATCTATCCCTATGCCATCACCCTCAATAAATGGGATAATCGGATTGTTGGGTACGTTGAGCGAGTTGTCAGCGTTAACGGTGATTTTTTCGCCATGCGTCGGGACTATTATTTTTGAATCTGCTATTTTTGAATCTACTTTCGTCATTATTGTTTGCTTCCTAAGATGATTGTTTTATTTAATAAGCCGTTTAACGTCGTGTGCCAATTTAGTATGCACGAGAAGCATCCCACGTTAAAAGACTTCATCACTATCCCTAATATTTATGCTGCAGGTCGCTTAGATACTGATTCTGAAGGTTTGCTTATTTTAACCGATGATGGAGTTTTGCAACACCAAATAAGTCATCCAAAGCATAAAGAAACCAAAACTTATTGGGTGCAGGTAGAAGGCACTCCGCAGGATGCAGATTTAATTCTTTTAACTAAAGGTGTCGACTTGGGCGATTTCGTTACGCAGCCTGCGCAAGTGCGACTGATACAAGAGCCAGCTAATTTATGGCAACGCAACCCGCCAATACGTGAACGCAAGCAAATTCCAACCAGTTGGTTAGAAATTAAAATTTCTGAGGGGAAAAATCGGCAAGTACGCCGTATGACGGCTAAAATAGGCTTTCCAACCTTGCGTCTGATTCGTTACGCGATTGGGACATATACCATTGATAACATTGAAATAGGAGCCTATCAAGTCTTATGAATACGGTTACAACAAAGCCTGTCGTTGTTTTTCGCTTTCTTGCGCATGAAGGGCCAGGTTATTTGGGCGAATTTTTGGACACACAAAGAATTCCGTGGCAACACATCAAAGTGGATGAATGTGCACCAATGCCCGCATCAATATTGGCTTACAGCGGCATGGTATTAATGGGTGGGTCGATGAGTGTGAATGATGATTTGCCTTGGTTGGCACCATTGCTGGATTTAATTCGCCAAGCCAAAGACAATGATATTCCGCTGCTTGGGCATTGCTTGGGCGGCCAGCTGATGAGTAAAGCATTGGGCGCTAACGTCACTAAAAATTCTATTAAAGAGATTGGTTGGGGTGAAGTTACTGTAATCAAAAGCGACGCGGCCAAAGACTGGTTTGGCGAGATTGAAACTTTTAATGCATTTCACTGGCATGGCGAAACTTTTAGTTTGCCAGTAGGTGCCCAGCACTTACTGGCGAGTCCGCATTGTCAAAACCAAGCTTGGGCTATGGGTAAGCATATTGCCTTTCAAACGCATATTGAAATGACGCCTGACATGGTGAAAAAATGGTGCGAAGAAGGTGAGGCTGAACTACGCGAATCTGCCAGTAGCATTGCGGTGCAACAGTCGAATACGATGCATGAGAATTTGGCTGTGCATTGCTTTTTTCTGAATAAAGTCGCGACGCAGGTTTATACGCAATGGATTCAAGGCCTAAGATCTTGAGTATGTTAAAATATTGATAATTAATCATCTCGTATGAACACCTTATAAAAATGCAGGATTTTGGGGAAAGTGCAAGGCGCACGGAACGCAGAGCCCGAGGCAGTACGGTGTTGTACGGCGAGGGAGCGAGTACCGCGTAACATAGCAATTGCCCCAAAAAAACTAATTTTTATAGGTGGTCGTATGTCTGGCAACACAATTGGAACTTTATTTACCCTAACCAGTTTTGGTGAATCGCATGGCGCAGCCATCGGCGGTGTGGTGGATGGCTGTCCGCCTGGTTTAAGTTTGTGTGCAGAAGATTTACAGATTGATTTAGACCGACGCAAACCTGGAACATCAAGGCACGTTACGCAACGCCAAGAGGCCGACGCAGTGGAGATTTTATCTGGTATATTTGAGGGAAAAACCACTGGCGCGCCAATCGGTTTGCTGATTCGCAACACCGATCAACGTTCTCAGGATTACAGCAAAATCATGGATACGTTTAGGCCTGGCCATGCCGATTATACTTACGCACAAAAATATGGCGTGCGTGATTATCGTGGTGGTGGTCGTAGCAGTGCGCGGGAAACAGCGATTCGCGTAGCCGCAGGTGGTATTGCCAAAAAGTGGTTAAAAGAGCGTTTTGGCGTTACCGTGCGCGGCTACATGAGTCAATTGGGTGAAATTGAAATCCCTTTTGAAACGTGGGATTGCGTCAACGACAATCCATTCTTTTCGCCCAACACGACTATTCTGCCAAAGCTTGAAGCGTATTTAGACAATATTCGTGCTGAGCGCGATTCTGTCGGTGCACGTATTACCGTGCTGGCCGAAGGTGTGCCAGTCGGCTGGGGCGAGCCTGTGTTTGATCGACTTGATGCTGATATTGCGCATGCCATGATGGGCATTAACGCAGTAAAAGGCGTCGAGATAGGCGCAGGTTTTGGCAGCATCTCCCAACGTGGCAGTGTCCATTCGGATGAACTGACCCCCACTGGATTCTTGACCAATCACGCCGGCGGTATCTTGGGTGGCATTTCGAGTGGTCAAGTGATTCGCGTAAATGTCGCGCTAAAGCCAACCTCTAGCATTCCGCAAGAGCGTCGTTCCATTGATAAAAATGGTAATGCAATTACTATGCAAACCACTGGCAGACACGACCCGTGCGTGGGTGTGCGCGCCACGCCGATTGCTGAAGCAATGTTGGCAATTGTGTTAATGGATCATGCCTTGCGGCATCGCGCACAAAATGCTGATGTAGTGTCAACCATTCCTAAGATTTAATCGTAGACGTTACATTGTGAGCCACGCGCTACACGCCAATCTTTCGCGTTTTTACTTCATCTATTACTTCTTTGTAGGCGCATTTGTGCCTTACTGGGGTCTGTATTTGCAGTCGGAGCAGTTTTCGGCAGCGGATATTGGCATCCTCATGTCGCTGTTTCAAATCAGCCGGATTTTTGCGCCCAACTTATGGGGCTGGCTGGCCGACCATACTGGGCGACGTGTTAAATGGATACAACTGACTGCCTTACTTGGTTTGCTAGGATTCATCGCAGTATTTTGGGCGCATGGGTTTTGGTGGCTATTTTTTGTCATGCTGTCTTTAAGTCTATTCACCAGTTCAACGCTGCCCTTGTCAGAATCGCTTACCTTAGCGCATCTTGCCACTACCAATGGTCATTATAGTCGCATCCGTATGTGGGGTTCGCTGGGTTTTATCGTGGCGGCAGTGGTGCTAGGTTTTTTAATAGACGCTTATGGCATTAAAAGTTTGTTGTGGTTTTTATTGAGTGTGCAAATTGTGTTATTTGGCTTGACCTTTAAACTGCCCGATGCCACCGTGGCACCGCATGCCCACGACCATTTTTCTATTTGGCAGATTATCAAGCAGCCAGTCGTCATCGCTTTGCTGCTGGGTTGTGCGCTGATGGTGACCGCACATGGCGTGCTATATAACTTTTACTCTATCTATTTGGCTGAGCACGGCTATAGCAAAGGCATGATTGGCTTGCTGTGGTCGCTGGGTGTTATCTGCGAAATTATTATTTTTATGCTGATGCCAAAATTGATGGCGCGCTTTAGCTTAAAGGCGATTTTACTGACAAGTTTGGCATTGGCTGTCCTCCGATTCAGCATGATAGGCGTTGCTGTAGATAGCTTATGGTGGTTGCTGATTGCGCAAAGTTTACATGCGTTTACCTTTGGCAGCTTTCATGCGGCATCGGTAGAGGTGATTACGCAGTTTTTTAATGGCCGCCACCAAGCCAAAGGTCAAGCCATTTATAACAGTGTGGCTTATGGTGTGGGTGGCACCGTTGGTGGGCTTGCGGGTGGTTATGCGCTGCAATATTTGGGCGGTCAGAATACGTTTTTGCTGGCGGCGCTGTTCCCATTACTTGGCTTTGTTGTGATAGCATTGGGGCTGAAGTTA
>JAKFEP010000156.1:0-11620 GCA_036675645.1 Methylotenera sp.
TGGGATTTAATACGTTCTAACTTTATTTAGATGATTTTTAGAAAGAACAAGTGTTAAACGCAAAGTTCTCTGAACATTCGATGCTTGATTTTGTCGCACATAAATCAGCTGAAAGGAGAATATTATGGATACCACTTGGATTCTTGTCGCAGATAGTGGTCGTGCTCGAATTTTTGAGAAACATAACCATGCCGTGATTACCGAATTACAGGATTTAACCAATTCGTTAGGTCGCTTGCAGGACAGGGAGTTGAAAACAGATAAAGAAGGGCGTTTTTTCGGACGCCCTGCGCAAGGCAATACATCAGAACCTGATGTCTCTGCAGAAACCCATGAAGCTTTACAGTTCGCAGAAACAATTAACAAATTCCTCAGTAACAGTCGCAACCATCAGCGTTTTTCCAAACTGCAATTGATTGTACCGCCAGAGTTTCTAGGATTATTGCGTAAGAAATTGGATGATCAAGTTCGCAAAGTGGTTGTTAAGGAGGTTCCGAAAGATCTATCAAAGGCGAGTGTTAAAGATATTCAACAGTATGTAAGCTAACCATGCACAGAGCGGAGAGAAACAGTTTGTTATCAAAAAGCCTGATTGTTAATCAGGCTTTTTGTACTTACTAGCTAAATTTTAAGATTAATGCAGTGGTGTTGTTGACCATTCTTCCATGGCTTCTTCACCAGGGCGGTCTACTTTAACTTTACCATTGTCAGTTGAAACTACCCAACTCGTTGGAATGTAATGATGTTGACCATTTTCATCTCTTTTAAGCTTAATAGTATCTGCATCTTCTAAGTGATCTACTTCTGCGAACTGACCATCTTGTGAACATACAACAGGCATATCAGGTTTAATGCTACTAGTGTTAATCATAGTGCTTCTCCAATAAAGTTAGGAAAATATCCTAGCCGTTATTAAATGATTATTTCACTTTTCTAAGCATAGGTATTTGTCTGATATTTTTGTAAGACTTTATAAGAAACCACCTACTAGAGTATTAGTAGTCCTGGCTTTCTATCGGAATTTTATAATAGCCACCATCCGGCCCATGTGGCTGAAATTTGCACAATCAAACCTAAAATGACTTGGCGTGAGAAATTTTTGCTACCACTGACAAAGGCCATGACCGCTTTTGAAATTGCATTGACTGAAAAAGCGACCAAAATTGGGATGACAGCACTTTCAGGGCCTAGTTTGCTGGCCGCCGCCAGTGAGGCGACAGAAATTGCAGCAGCATGCGCATCTGCCACACCTGCTGCGGCAGAGGCAACCACAAGCCCAGCCTGACCAAACCAGGCTTTTAAGGCGGCTGAAACTACCAGCGCCACGGCGATAATCGCAGCAAACAACAGCGCTGTTTTTACGCTAAACGTTTTGCTGGGTTTGTTTATCTCTGCCGCATTTTTATGCAGGGAGTTTAAAGTGACTACCAATCCATAAATCGCGATTGAAACTCCACCAAAAACGAGTGGCCATATAAGTGCCTGTAATGTGGGCCGATGGATTGCTGCAACTAGCATCGTTAGCTGCAAAACAGTAGCAAGACTTGATAGCGTCGCGCCTGCAACTGCCGAGCTGATTAACGATGGCGTTTCTTTAGCGCGCGCGCCCATCGCACCCACTGTTGCGATGCTGGAAATAAAGCCTGATACTAACCCTACAATTGGCAGGCCGATGCGCCCACCTAACCAGCGTAATGCAAGGTGACCAAGCGCACTAATCGTCATTACAAAAATAACAATCAACCAGAGATTGCGAGGGTTAATGGCTTCGAATGGCCCAATAGATTCATTAGGTACCAGTGGCAATATGATAAGCGTCGCGGCAGCAAGAATCAGGAAGTCATTCAGCTCATCCTTGGTGACCACACCAAGCACAAAGCCATGAATAGGGTCTTTCGCTGTAAGCAGTATTGCGACGATGACTGCGAGAGCAGCAGTTAAAGTCGCCGAACTCATTGCGAGCCCGCCCAGAATCATTGTAAATATCAGGGCAACTTCAGTCGTAATGCCGGGATCTTTGTCCTGTTTGTGAAAGTAAGCAATCGCTACAAAAATCATGACACAGAATATTGAAACAACCAGCAACCAAAAGTTGAGCACAATGCTAACCGCACCTAATAGCGAAGCAATAGTAAAAGTGCGAATGCCAGCAGGTGATTTGTCTGGCCCTGTACCTTTGCTGCGCTCTCGCTCGGCACCAATAAGCAGCCCAACGCCTAAGGCGACTGCTAAGTTGAGCCAAAGTGCGTAATCAACAATTATTTGGTTACCTAATAACATGTGATAATTTGACCACAATTATTACATTTTATATAGCGCCTTAGCTGTGCTCTTTTAGAATGACAGGCGTGATGTCAAAACTACCATCATCGTGGCTGACCAAGATTTGGCTGTCTTGAATAGTGCAGCTTATATTGATGCTCTTGGCTGCAAGCTGTGCCAAGTTTGCTGTCTCTGGCAGGTTTATCACGCATAAGTTATTTAATTTAAGTAAACCTTTACTGTTGGCTGCCCACCACATTTCAGCAATTCTGCCGCCGTAGACCACCACCGCCACTTGGGCCGATTTTCCACAAGCTTTGCGGATATCTTTTTCAGTCGGCAGGCCAACTTCTATCCACAATTGAATGGCGCCAGTTAAATCTTTTTGCCACAGGTCTGGTTCTTCGTCATCGCTTAGGCCTTTACCAAACTGTAATGATTCATTGGCATACAATGTAAATGCAATAAGGCGCACCATGACGCGCTCATCTGTTTCTGAGGGATGTTTTGCAACAGTCAGATTGTGCTGAGCGTAATATTGCCTATCCATGTCTGCAATACTGAGGTCAATTTTGTAGATAGTGGATTTAAGTGCCATTTGGAGGTTAATTTAAGAAAATCACAATATACGCGATGCCGGGTAAAAAAGTTAAAAAAGGGGTCTTGAAAAATAAAAAGCAACCCATATTTTATTTTTAGGCAAATGCTCAAGTGAGGTTTGCCGCTAACTTTATCGCTTATTTTTTGAAAGGATATATGATGCGTACTTATGATTTGAGTCCACTTTATCGTTCAGCAATTGGCTTTGATCGTTTAGCAAGGCTATTGAACGATGCACAACGAACTGATATTGAAACTAGCTATCCACCTTATAACGTTGAGTTGTTGAGTGATGATAGTTATCGAATCGTGATGGCGGTGGCCGGATTTAATGAATCCGAACTGGAAATTGAATCGGAACAACAATCTTTAAGGGTGGCTGGCCGCAAGGAAAACCGCAGTGATGGTAATGAAGTCACTTACTTGCACCGTGGTATTGGCGCACGCGACTTTGAGCACAAATTTCAGCTGGCAGATCATGTAAAAGTGACCAAAGCCAAACTGGAAAATGGCTTATTGCATATTGAGCTGGTAAGAGAGGTGCCAGAGGCCTTGAAACCACGCAAAGTGCAGATCGAGGCGTCTAACGACCGGCAGTTACTTGAACAAAAGGCCGCTTAAATCGCGACTTATACACTGGTTCACTCGATTGAATAAGTGATGTAACACAAGGAGGTGCTGCAGCGCCTCCTTTTTTATATCTATATCAAAAAGTCAATTCACTGGCATATCAAAGGCTGGCTATTTCCAGTAAGCTAACGTTTTTTCAGTTAAGTACATCCATTATGGCCCAATATGTAATGTCCATGCTCCGTGTGAGCAAAATTGTCCCTCCCAAGAAGCAAATTATCAAAGATATTTCGCTGTCATTCTTTCCAGGTGCCAAAATTGGCCTGCTGGGTTTAAACGGCTCAGGTAAATCGACCGTGTTGCGCATTATGGCAGCGGCCGATAAAGAATTTGAAGGCGAGGTACAGTGGCAACCCAATATGACGATTGGCTATTTGCCACAAGAACCGCAGTTGGATGCCAATAAAACCGTGCGTGAAGAAGTAGAAAGCGGTATGGGTGAAGTGATGCAGGCGCAAGCCAATTTGGAGGCTGTTTATGCGGCTTATGCCGAGCCTGATGCAGATTTTGACAAGCTGGCAGAAGAACAAGCCAAGTGGGAAAACATCATCGCCGCCAGCGGCAGCGATTTAACCACACAGTTAGAAATCGCCGCCGATGCGCTGCGCTTGCCGCCTTGGGATGCCAAAATTGGCCCATTATCAGGCGGTGAAAAACGCCGTGTGGCTTTGTGCAAATTGCTGTTATCAAAGCCCGATATGTTGTTACTGGACGAGCCTACCAACCATCTGGATGCAGAGTCCGTGGAATGGCTAGAGCAATATTTAGTACGTTTTCCTGGCACTGTGGTGGCCGTTACGCACGATCGATACTTTTTAGATAATGCCGCCGAATGGATTTTAGAGCTCGACCGCGGCCATGGCATTCCTTGGAAGGGCAATTATTCTAGTTGGCTAGACCAAAAACAAGCGCGCCTGGCTTTAGAAGAATCTCAAGAATCATCACGCCGTAAGGCGCTTAACACAGAGCTGGAGTGGGTGCGCCAAAACCCGAAAGCGCGTCAAGCAAAAAGCAAATCAAGAATCGCGCGCTATGAAGAGTTAGCGAGTGCAGAATACCAGAAACGCAATGAAACACAGGAAATCTTTATTCCCGCAGGTGAGCGGCTGGGCGACCAAGTAATTGAATTTAATGGCGTGACTAAAGCCTTTAAAGATAGATTGCTAATGGATAACTTAAGTTTCAGCGTACCAGCCGGTGCCATCGTCGGCATTATCGGCCCGAATGGTGCGGGCAAATCCACCTTGTTTAAAATGATTACAGGGCAAGAGAAACCAGACAGTGGCGAAGTAAACATTGGCCAAACGGTAAAGTTGGCTTATGTGGATCAAAGCCGCGATGCTTTAAGTGATGGCAAAACCGTGTTCGATGAAATTGCCAATGGTTCAGATATTTTAACTGTGGGTAAGTATGAGACTCCTTCAAGAGCATATATTGGTCGTTTTAACTTCAAAGGTGGCGACCAACAAAAAATCGTCGGCCAACTTTCTGGCGGTGAGCGTGGGCGGCTGCACTTGGCCAAGACCTTAATCTCTGGCGGCAATGTATTGCTGCTAGATGAGCCATCGAACGATTTAGATGTGGAAACCTTGCGCGCACTGGAAGATGCTTTATTGGAATTTGCTGGCTGCGTGCTGGTGATTTCGCATGATCGCTGGTTTTTGGATCGTATCGCTACGCATATTTTGGCGGCTGAAGGCGAATCACAATGGACGTTTTTTAATGGCAATTATCAAGAATATGAAGCAGATAAGCGTAAACGTTTGGGTGAAGAAGGCGCGAAACCCAAGAGAATCAGGTATAAACCGATTACACGCTAGGCTTTCACTACTGGTAGTGCATTATGCAATAAGGCTAACAAATGGTTAGCCTTTTTATTGCAAAAACTTTCGAGTCTGCCTAGCTATTGCATTTGCCTGCTTCACCATTATTAATACTGCGCACATCAGCAGCGATTGCCTGAATAGTGTCTGCAACCGTCTCTTGAACACCTTTTACGACGGCATCCATATCGCTGTCGACCGTTTTGCTGATAGTGGCCTGGCAAGATAGCATATTGTTACCAGCAGAACGTGCGTCAGCGTTTAAGCGCGTAATCGTCCAACCAAAATTGGCTTGTACCTGTTCACCTGGCGTAGCGTTAAATTGTTGTAAGACGATGGTAACGCGGTAAGTCGGCTGATTTGCTACACGTCCCCCGCGTGAGATATCAATGGCATTTAACTGGCTGCTGATGCCGCTGACAAAGGCATCCTGCAATTCATCATTGAATGAGGATGCCCAGCGATCGTGTTCCAGAATTCTCAGTTGAGATGAGTTTTTAGAGGTAACTACTATTTGTGGCCGTTTTAGGCGTTCTGGAACTTTAATGGGCAAAACCTCAATGGCGATCGGCGCGGCGGGAGGCAAGTTTGTAGCTTGGCTATTCACCTGACTATTATTGGCCAAGGTATAAAAACGCGCCGTGGAAGTAGATGTTACACAGGCGCTTAACATTGCCGCAAATATCAACACGAATATTGTATATTGTCTGAAAATCATCTCATTCTTTCCATTTTATCTATTATTTTTTTCCGTGTAACAGCATTAAGGATTATCCAGCGCCTTGCCGCGAATCAGTGATTCGGGATGCTGTTCCAGATAGTCCGTTAACACTTTCATGGAGGCCGCCGCCCGCGATAACTCTTGCAGCGTTTGCCGTAAATCCTGCTGCAGTGGCGCATCTTCAGATAATGTGCGATCCGCATTTTCTAGTGTTTTGCGTACATCTTTCATCGCCGCGGCTACTTCTGGTGCGACATCCTGGTTCAAGGTTTGCGCCAATTTTTCTGCACTGTTCAAGGTTTTGTTGAGCGTTGCCAATGATTTCTGCAAATCCTGGCCAATCTGCTCAAACGGTACTTTGCTAAGCTTAGTGGCAATGGTTGAGATTTGTGTCTGCAATTCGTCCAGCCCATTCGGAATGGTTGGCAGTTCAATCATTGCATCTTCTTGCATGGTTACTTTAGGCGCTTTCGGGAAGAAATCAAGTGCAACATATAGTTGGCCTGTCAGTAGGTTGCCAGTACGCAGCTGTGCACGCAGGCCCCGGCTGACCATGAACTGGATGCGCTGTTGTTGCGTATAAGGCGACTGGGCCTGATCCTTGGCATATTTACTTCCGAGCCTTGCCGGATAGATCTCAATCACCACCGGCATATCAAATTCGCGGCGAACTCGATCATATTCGATGCCAATCGATTTAACCTCACCTAGCACCACACCGCGAAAATCCACCGGCGCACCAGGTGTCAGGCCACGTATGGATTGATTAAAATGCAACACAGCAGTGACCGAACGCCCATCGGGCTCCTTAAATGCCTGATTTTGGTTTTGTGCTAATAGAAACGTAGTATTTTCCTTGGAAAGCGGGCCAGGATCATCGTCTAGTGATTGAAATGCCATACCGCCCAGAATCACACTCGCCAGTGACTGGGTATTCACTTTAAAACCGCCAGAATTGACTTGAATATCCAATCCGCTCGCGTGCCAGAAACGCGTATTGACGCCGACGAATTTATCATAGGGCGCGTCAATAAAGATGCGAAGTGTGACACCTTTACCATCTTCATCCAGATCATAGGCAGATAGCCGGCCTACCTTGATACGGCGGTAGAAGATGGGCGAACCCACATCCAGCGAGCCTAAGTCATTTGCGTGTAATTTGAACTGCTTGCCTGAATCATCGCGTGTCACTGTGGGTTGTACCTCAAGTCCGGTAAATTCTTTAGTGGTTTCTTCTGACGTGCCTGCATCTGCGCCGATATAGGCGCCAGAAAGTAAAGTGCCCAGCCCTGTAACGCCGGCGGCTCCTAATCTTGGCCGTACCACCCAGAAGTGGGTGTCTATGGCCGTAAAGCTTTCGGCATCTTTAGATAGTTGCACAGTCACCAGTACTTGCGAACGGTCTTTATTCAAAGTGATGGTACGCACTTCACCGATATCGACCTCTTTATATTTCACTTTAGTCTTACCTGCTTCAATACCTTCGCCAGTACGGAATGAGATGGTGATCTCTGGACCTCGATCAACCACAATTTTTATCATGAGCCCGATACCGATAATGGCGGCAATGATGGGAATCAACCAGACCAGCGAAGGCACCCAGTCGCGTTGCCGCTCGCGTTTTGGCGTGGGTATGCTGGCGGCAGCGCTTTGTGTAGGATCTATGTTCTCTTCTTCGCTCATGATGCGCTTTCTTATGAATTTGAAATATTCTGAATGTCAGCTACTGCTGCTAGCGATGTTTCGTTTTGTGGCTGTTCAGTATCCCAAATCAAGCGTGGGTCAAAGCTGATGGAGGCCAGCATAGTCAATACGACTACTGCGCCAAAAGCCATAATGCCCACACCCGCACTTATCTGGGCAAATCCTTGCATCTGTACCAAACCGACTAGTAAAGAGACCACGAACACATCCAGCATGGACCAGCGCCCTATCAGTTCTATCATGCGATACAAGCTGGCGCGTTCCGATTGACGCCAAGTGCTTTTTTGCTGGGCGCTGATGAGCAATATAAACAATGCAGTGATTTTAAGCAAAGGCACCAAGAAGCTGGCGATAAAAACCACTGCAGCCAACCCCCATTGCCCCGATACCCAAAAAAAGATGATGCCACTCAGGATAGTATCCTGGTGCGATTCAAAAAAAGTACTAGTGACCATCACTGGCATCATATTGGCTGGAATGTACATAATGCACGCGGCAACCAGCAGTGCCCAAGTACGATTAATACTATCCGGTTTTCGCATATGGAGTGTGGCATTACAATGTGCGCAACGTTCACCCTGCTCTGCGCCTTTCCACAATTTTCCGCATTGGTGGCAGGATAGCAGGCCCATGCTAGTGGCAGTAAGAAAGCGCCCTGCTTTTTCCTGAGTAATATGCGAAGAAGAATTGGGCATCCTTACCGTTCAGCTTTTTCTAATTGCCATAGATAGCGCGGATTAAATGACACGACGACAGTGAGCATCACGGTGAGCATACAGAATGCCCATAAGGCGACGCCAGGAATGATAGTTGCCATATCGGATAATTTGATTAGCGCCACTAATACACCTAGCAGGAACACTTCAATCATGCCCCAAGGGCGTAGCGTTTGCATCAAACGAATCAATAAGTTAAATCCGGGTCTAGGATCAGTATTTTTCGAAGGTACTAATAAGTAGAACAAAATGAGCATTTGCATCAATGGAAACAACAGCGTCGTAGCCATTACCAACAACGCCACTATGGAGATGCCTTCGGTAGCCAGCGATAAAACAGCACCAATCAAGGTTGTCTGGCTGTGCAAACCTTGTAATTCCATTTCCACAATCGGGAAGACATTCGCAATAACAAATATGATAAGACTTGCGATGGTTAATGGCAGCAGGTGATTACGCCGCTGTTGGGTGTTACGGTCTAGCTCGCTGCCGCAACGTGTGCATCGTGCTATTTCTCCATTGGCAAGCGAGAGTTTTTTAAAAACCGCATCGCAATGTTCACAAGCAATCAGTTGAGATATTTCATGCATGGCATAAGCTCAAGTTAGTCCTTTATAAAGCTGCTTGAAGACCGACCTAGCGATGTTCGCCTTAAACCAAGAAAAATACAAGCGGCATCGTCCTACACATGCGTTAATTAGGGTATAGATGTTTGATAGCTAATATCTATAACCAATCCCAATCCAAGCGCTTTTTATACGGCGCTTTTTTCATGCCCCAATCCCACAAAAAAGGTGGTAACAAGCGCATAAACCTTGCCAGCCAACCCATCTGCCAAGGGATAACTTTGAAACGGGTTTTGTGTTCAACGGCGTTTGCAAACTTGTGGGCAAACACATCGGAATCCATCAGAAAAGGCATTTTGTATTCGTTTACCGCAGTCATTGGGGTACGAATATAGCCAGGCGCAATCGTGGTAACGGCGATATTATCGCGCGCCATTTCTACACGTAAGCTTTCTAGGTAACTAATTACCGCGGCCTTACTGGCGCTGTAAGCCCCCGCGCCTGGTAAACCTCGTATGCCCGCTACACTTGCCACACCAACTAATTGACTGCTTTCCCCCATTTTTGCTGCTTGTTTCATGGCCGCAATAAATGGTTGAAACGTGTGCACCATGCCCATTACATTTATATCCATCACCGCTTGAAAAGCCGGTATGTCTTCCCTGAGTTCTGTGAGAGTGCCACGGCTTACCCCTGCGCTAGCAATGACGATATTGGGTGCGCCAAATTTGGCGATAAAATCTTGCGCGGCTAATTGGCATGCCAAACTATCGCGTACATCTAGGGGGTAAGTTGTGCAGGTAACGCCGTATTGGGTTTGCAGGGTTTGTGCCAGTGCTTGTAAGTGCTCACTATGTCTTGCGGCTAAGCCAATCATGTTTTTTCTGCCTACAGAAGCGCTGCGTTTTGCGTATTCATGTGCCAGTGCTTGGCCGACGCCGCTAGAGGCACCTGTGATAAAAATTTTCATAGCACAAAGTATATCTCAATCAGTTTAAACAATAAAAAACCCACTGAAATTTTCAGTGGGTTTTGAATAAACAAGCTATTTAATTCTTGTCGGCAGTGCTATTTTTTTAGCTGGCGTTGTTTTGGTCGCGGCTGCCTTAGTTACTTTTTTGCAGCGGGTGCACTTTTAGCGCTAGTGGTGCTTTTGTCTTTACGCACATTCTCAATAATATAATCAGCTACTTTTAGTGCCTGTTCGTTGCCGCCGTTCATAGTGCTCGATGTGATGTATTTACCATCTATTACCAAGCTTGGCACACCAGTGGCGCCCGATGCACGGAAAATTTGTGCGGCGCGGTTTAAGTTGGTGTTAATAGTAAACGATTTAAACGCGCTTTCAACTTTGGCTTTATCCATCTTACTTTGCTGTGTTACCCACGCAATCACTGCTTTTTCATCCGTTGGACTTAAGCTTTTAGATTTGTGCACGGCTTCAAATAATGGGGTGTGCAATTTTTCAGCAACGCCTAAAGTCTCCATGGCATAAAATGCTTTGGCCATAGGTGCCCAACTGGCGTTTGGCAAGCCTGGCATGCGTTTAAAATAGACATCAGAAGGTAATTTTTTTACCCAAGCACTGAGTGGTTTCTCCATGTCATAACAGTGAATGCAGCCATACCAAAAAATCTCCATCACCTCAATTTTGGCGGCGTTGTCAGTGGTGATTGGCTGTGCAACAGCGTCGAAGTTAGTACCTACTTGTGGGGTCTCGGCCATAGAAAATGGTGCGAAACTTAAGCTAGCTACTGACAACACAATTGCGGCTAGACCTTTTTTCATACTTGTTTTCATGCTTGGTTCCTTAAAAAATAAATTGCAAAATCTACTCAACACATGGATTTAAGCTACTAACGCTAACCGTCCTGATAAAGATGACAGACGCAATGTGTTTGAATAATGTAATTGATTAGTCTGATTAGATTATTCAGACTTAGTTTCAGTGTGCACTTTAATTAAATCGGTATTAAAGCCGCTGGTGGTGAGCTCGCCACGAATTTTATTAATTTGTACAATGTCATTCAGCGGGCCCACGCGTACGCGGTGCCATACGCCCTTTTCAGGGATGGTGGCCGTTTGTACAACGGCCTCAAAACCTTGCAATGCCAGTTTGGCTTTCATATTGTCGGCATCGGCCTCATTTTGAAAAGCACCTACTTGCAAGAAATAATTGTCCTTTTTAATGGCACTTTCTTTCACTTCTTGCTCTGTTACTGTACTTTCAGTTTCGGGCAATATGGTATAAAAATCAAACTTACTATCAGCTTTAGTGCCATCAGGATTTTCCTCTTTTGGCAGAACGTCTTCTTCATTTTCTTCAGCTTGTTTGCCGGCGCGTGTCTCAAATGCCGGCTTTTTAACACTGCTCTCACTAAATGGGCTCTCACTGCCTTTTAGATACATGGTCACCCACAGCGATAAGCCAACACCTATTAGCAAGCCGACGAGTAAGCCAGTTAAAAAAGGGCTACCTTTACTACTATTGCTTCTTGTGGTGGTGGGTTTGTAATCTCTACTCATGTTTTATCCTTATTACATCTTATGTGGCGCGACGCTTGATTATATAGCGCACCTTACATTTTATGTGGTGCG
>JAKFEP010000011.1:0-11601 GCA_036675645.1 Methylotenera sp.
ATGGTTAAGCCAGGTGAGTGCGTTAAAATCATGACAGGGGCAGTGGTTCCAACTGGCGCAGATACGGTGGTCATGCAAGAACGCATCGCGATAAAAAGTGACCGGATTACCTTGCTAGACACCCTAAAACAAGGCACAAACGTGCGTTTGGCAGGTGAAGATCTAAAACTTGGCCAAACAGTGCTGGCGAAAGGCCATGTGATGAAGCCAGCAGATCTAGGCTTAATCGCGTCATTAGGCATTGGTGAGGTACAAGTTTTTCGTCAGTTAAAAGTAGCTTTTTTCAGTACGGGTGATGAGCTGGTAAGTGTTGGAGACTCATTAGGATTGGGTCAGATATATGACAGCAATCGTTACACACTGCATGGCATGCTCAGTCGATTGAATGTGCAAATTAGCGATTTAGGCAATGTACCGGACGACCCAAAGCTATTAGAAAAAACGTTGTTGAAAGCCGCCCAGAATCACGATGCCGTCATTACCAGTGGCGGAGTTTCTGTTGGGGAAGCCGATTATATGAAAGCGCTACTCGCCAAACATGGGCAAGTGCTATTTTGGAAAATCAACATGAAACCCGGTCGGCCCCTCGCCTACGGCAAGATAGGATCGGCTCATTATTTTGGCTTACCTGGCAACCCGGTTTCGGCGATGGTGACGTTTTACCAATTTGTGCAAGCTGCACTGCAAGCCATATCTGGAGCCGCCTACAGGCAAGTACCATTCTTCAATGTTGTATGCACTGAAAGTATTAAAAAGGCCACCGGACGTACCGAATTCCAGCGTGGTATTTTATTTGAGGAGATGCAAAACGGCCTTGTAACCTGGAAAGTAAAGCCCTTACCCAATCAAGGTTCTGGTGTATTAAGCAGCATGAGTGCAGCTAATTGTTTTATTGTGCTGGATGAGACAGTGGGCAATTGCGAGGCGGGCACAACCGTACGTGTGCAAGCCTTAGATAGTTTTATCTAAGCTTATTTTTACAATCTAATTTTACATAACTCAAATAATTGGTTTATAACAGCCATAATATTGGTTATCAAAGCGCTTTAAGCTATAGTATAATCAATGGCTTAGCTCAAAATTAACCATTGAATTTTATACCACCAACAAAGAAACATTTCTTTTGAACATCACGATTAAAAACTCCAACAGTCATTTCAACTTTAGTGAAAATACGCTCATTTGGGCATTGATTTGTTCTGTGTTATTGCACGTGTTGTTAGCAGTGATAGTGCCAGATTTTAAGTTTGAAATACGCAAAGATAAACCGCAGCCGCTGACTATAGAAATAATGCAACCAACACCGCCTGCGCCAGTTGCCTTGCCAGAGCCAGTGGTGCCGGAACCCGTAGAACCTGAACCGATTAAAAAAGAAATAAAACCTGTTGAACCGGTGAAGCCAGTTCGCAAAAAGTCTCCTGAGCCAGCGCCTATCGAAGAAGCCAGCCCCGAGCCCGAGGCAGCTGAGCCGGCACCCCCAAGCGTCATCACCGCAGCTCCCAAAGTAGATGTGCCCCCTGTGATTAATGTGCCTGCGCCAGAACCGCCCAAAAAAATAGAACCTAATGAAAATGAGATAAGCAACGCATTAAGTCAATATGGCAACACTTTAGGCAGAGCGATTGCAAAACACAAAAGCTATCCTAAAATTGCCCAGATGCGCGGCTGGCAGGGTGAATGCCTGCTTGATTTAAAAATTGATAGTAACGGCACTGTGTTGTCGGCAAATATTAAGGAGAGCAGCGGTCACGAATCACTCGATAATCAAGCGCTTGAGATGGTGCGGAAAGCATCGCCTTTTCCAGCACCGCCAGAAGCGTTACGCGGCCGCAGTTTCAACATCACTGTTCCTGTCTCATTTAAACTCGAAAGTTCTTAATGCCGAATAAGCAAGCTTATACTTCTAGGTCTTTGCGCGATTTACTCCTGGCACATGAGCTGATTTTTGTTGCGCTTATTTTGTTGGCGGTAGCGGGTGGCAGTTATGGCATTTATGTATGGGATAAATCTGCCAATGAATCGCAGCGCATTCACTACTTAAACCAGGAAATTCAGCAAACAAGAGGCGATTTATATCGCCAAATGAAGGAACTATTTGATACGTTTTTTTTAGAAGATGCTGACGGTAAAAATGAATATGATGCTTATACCCAATCGATTTTAAAGCATTTCGAGGTCCTCAATAACTTAGCGGCTGGCACACAAGAAAAACAAGCGATCCGTGATTTAGAAACTAACTATAATAGCTTTGTAAACGAGGCTCCTGCTTTGTTTTACCGGTATCAAGCCTCGCCCAGCGAGGCATCAAGAAAGTCCCTTTACCAAGATATAGAAACAGGTATTTTTAGCCAATATGAGGCGGTGTCTAAACGGGCGGAAGATTTGCTCACACTCAAGCAAATTGAACTCAAAAAAAGATTAATCGAAGCAAAATACGCCTCAATTGCCGTATTACTCATTCCTATTCTATTAGCAGGTTTGCTGCTGATTTTATCGCGACTGCTATTAAAGCGTGCAATTGTTAACCCGATTAATGCCATTATGCAGGCCACTAATGAAATTAGCGCAGGCAATTTACAGCACCAGGTACCAGAGTCAGGTGCCGCAGAGCTCGCTATACTCTCAAAGCAAATTAACAATATGGCAGTCGAGCTGCAAACCAATAGGGACGCGCTTGTGCGCACGGAAAAGCAAGCTGCCATGGGTCTACTGGTGCCGATGCTGGCACATAATATTCGCAACCCACTTGCCAGCATACGCGCCACTGCACAGGTGCTTGACGAGCCTACCCTTGACGATGACACGCGTGAATCACTGCAAGGGATTATTAATACCGTTGATAGACTGGAGCGATGGACTGGCGGCTTATTGGCGTATTTGCATCCAGTAAAGCCGCAACTTAAAACAGCGCGTTTTGATAGTATTTTAGAGGGGGCCATGCTGCCGCTGACACAAAGAATACGGGATAAAAATATCACGGTTACCAAGCATATACAGCCGCCCAACGTTGAAATACGTACCGATGAGCACTTACTAGAACAAGTATTTTACAACCTGATTTTGAATGCAATTGATGCATCACCCACTTGTAGCAGCATTGTCATCGCAGCACAATTGATGGATAGTACATTCACCTGCAGCTTGCGTGATGAAGGCACTGGCATGCCATTTGTACCTGATCCTCATACACTCAGCCCGGGCCCTAGTACTAAGCGCTTTGGTACTGGATTGGGCATTCCGTTTGCATTTAAGGTGTGCGAAGTATTAGGCGGCAGTATCACTTTTGAGGCTGCAATACCGCGAGGTACGTCTATTACCCTTAGCCTGCCGCAATAATTTCAGGTTTAAATACTTGTATGCCATGCCCAACTGAAACATTTTCATGTTGTCATAATTTTTAGCTTGCCTAAATGCCAAATTTTTACAACAATGAGAATAATCCTATGACAACTTCTATGCTAAATAAAACCGTCACTAATTTTGAACTACCAGCAACCAGTGGGCTCACATTTAAACTTTCAGACTATCTAGGGAAAACCCTGGTTATTTATTTTTATCCCAAAGACAATACACCTGGCTGTACCACGCAAGGAATACAGTTCCGCGATAGTTATGCTCAATTTCAAGCTTTGAACACCGAGATTTTTGGTATCTCACGCGATAGTCTGAAGTCGCATGAGAATTTTAAGGCCAAATTTACCTTTCCTTTTGAACTACTAGCAGATACTGATGAACTGGCTTGCGGTATTTTTGGCGTGATGAAAATGAAAAATATGTATGGCAAACAAGTGCGTGGCGTTGAACGCAGCACATTCGTGATTGATAAAAACGGAGTGCTGATTAAAGAATGGCGTGGCGTTAAGGTGGATGGTCATGCACAGCAAGTATTAGACTTTATTCAAACTTTATAAACTATAAATAAACTACTGTAAATAAATTATGGCCAATAAACCTGCAACAAATCCCAAATTATTTGTACTAGATACTAACGTGCTGATGCACGACCCCTCAAGTTTATTCCGCTTTGAAGAGCACGATATTTACTTGCCTATGGTGACACTGGAAGAGCTCGATAATAACAAAAAGGGCTTGACGGAAGTTGCACGTAACGCACGCCAAGCCAGCCGCAGCTTGGAAGAAATTGTCGGTACGGACCTCACTAATCTAGAGTTGGGCTGCCCACTGGCAATCAATGGCAACAAACATTTAGCAGGCCGTCTATTTTTACAAACTTCCCAGGTCAATATCGAGCTACCCGGCTTGGCTGGCAGCAAAGCCGACAATCAAATTATTAGCGTCGTGCTCAACCTGCAAAAACAGCAACCAAAACGCCAAGTTATTTTAGTCAGCAAAGACATCAATATCCGCATTAAAGCCCGTGCCATGGGCGTACCAGCGGAAGACTACTTCAACGATAAAGTACTGGAAGACACCGATTTACTCTATAGCGGTATTAAAGAACTGCCGCAAGATTTTTGGGATAAACATAGCAAGGCGATGGAGTCCTGGCAAGAAGGCGGGCGTATGTTCTATCGCATCACGGGGCCACTGGTTAAAACGTTTCTGATTAACGAGTTTGTGTTTTATGAATTCGATAAACCGTTTCACGCCATGGTACGCAAGCTGGAAAATAATACGGCAGTGCTAGAGGTGGTGCAAGACCATATGAACCCTAAACATAATGTGTGGGGCATTACAGCAAGGAATCGGGAGCAGAATTATGCGTTAAATTTACTCATGAATCCTGACATTGATTTTGTCACACTGCTTGGCCAAGCCGGCACCGGTAAAACCTTATTGACGCTGGCAGCAGCGCTGACACAAACTTTAGACAAAAAAACTTATTCCGAAATTATTATGACGCGGGTAACCGTGCCTGTCGGTGAAGACATTGGCTTTTTGCCTGGCACAGAAGAAGAAAAAATGGCACCTTGGATGGGCGCACTCGAAGATAATTTAGACGTATTGAATAAAACAGATGAAGATGCAGGCGAATGGGGTCGTGCTGCTACGCAAGATTTAATCCGCACCCGGATTAAAGTGAAATCACTTAACTTTATGCGCGGCCGAACTTTTTTACATAAGTTCTTGATTATTGACGAAGCCCAAAACCTCACGCCAAAACAAATGAAAACATTGATTACTCGTGCTGGGCCAGGCACCAAAGTAGTATGCCTAGGCAATATCGCGCAGATTGATACGCCCTACCTTACCGAAGGCAGCTCTGGCTTAACTTATGTAGTCGATCGTTTTAAAGGCTGGCAGCATAATGGTCATGTGACTTTGGTACGCGGTGAACGCTCTCGTTTGGCAGATTTTGCAGCTGAAGCACTCTAAAACGATGTAATGAAAAAAGGCTTTTACACGCTTTTAATTGCGCAGTTTTTATCTGCCTTAGCTGATAACGCCTTGTTATTCGCCGCCATTGCACTGTTGACAGAATTAAACGCACCCGATTGGCATACTCCCCTACTACAGCAGTATTTTGTTATTTCTTACATTCTGCTCGCGCCTTTTGTCGGCACCATCGCTGACGCTTTTCCAAAAGGTGCGGTGATGTTTTTTTCTAACACTGTAAAAGTAGTCGGTTGTGTCGGCATGATGCTAGGCATGCCTCCTTTGTATGCTTATGGCATTGTGGGGATTGGCGCAGCGGCCTATTCACCAGCAAAATACGGCATACTAACTGAGATGCTTCCCAGCGGTTTGTTGGTAAAAGCCAATGGCTGGATGGAAGGCTCTACCGTAACTGCCATCATTCTGGGCGCTATTATAGGGGGTAAATTAGCCAGTGATGACCCGCATTTTGCCATGATAATAATCACAGCTTTATATGTAGCTGCCGCTGTGTTCAATTTTTTCATACCTAAAATGCCGATTGACCACCGACCAGAAAGCAAAAGTATGTTCTACATGCTTAAAGATTTTTGGCATGCATTTAATACGCTGTGGAAAGACCCGCTTGGTCAGGTATCACTTGCAGTAACAACCCTATTTTGGGGAGCAGGCGCAACGTTAAGGCTCGTGGTATTGGCTTGGGCGGCGCTAGTGCTAAATTTTGATATAGAACAATCAACCCAATTAATTGCAACCGTGGCAGTGGGCATTGCAGTTGGGTCTGTTATTGCATCTCGCTACATTAAGCTCGAAGACTCAACCAAAGTTCTACCTGCAGGCATTGTGATGGGCATGTTAGTCATTTTGATGGTGTTGATTAACGATTGGCATCTGGCAGCATTGCTGTTGTTTTTTATCGGCGCGCTCAGCGGATTCTTTGTGGTACCCCTAAACGCGCTTTTGCAGCATCGTGGTCACCATTTAATTGGCGCCGGGCACTCAATTGCAGTTCAAAATTTTAATGAGCATATTGGTATACTCATTTTGCTAGGTTGCTATTTACTGATGGTAAAGGCCAACGTGCCCATGAATATGATTGTGATTGCATTCGGCATGTTTATCATCATCACCATGAGCATTATCAACAGGCTATATCGTGCAAAAATTACAACTCAGGCAATTTACAACCCAGACAACTTGGATTAATGCGACGACTTAAATTAATGCAGTTGGTTAATGCAGTTTAATTTTTGGCTCTGTGCGTTGCGTGATAATACGTGCAATCGTTTGCAGAGCCACAGTAAAAAAGCCGTGCAATGTCATTAAATGCATTTTATATAGCGATTGATACATTAAGCGCGCAAACAAGCCTTCAATATACATGCTGCCCCCAGAAAGCGCGCCCATCAAGCTCCCCACAGTAGAGTAACGACCTAAATTTACCAGAGATCCATAATCACGATAATGATATTCTGGTAAGTTGGTTTGATTCGCAACTCGTTTTTTCATGGTCTTAACCAGTAGCGAGGCTTGCTGGTGTGCCGCCTGTGCACGCGGTGGTACATTGCCCTCATGCCCTAGCCACGGGCAAGCAGCGCAATCCCCAAAAGCAAAAATACTTTCGTCTACGGTGGTTTGTAAGTTAGGCTTTACTACCAATTGATTAATACGATTAACTTCTAAATTATCAAGCTGTTTCAGAAAATCTGGTGCCTTAATACCTGCAGCCCATACAATCAACTCGGCAGGGACAAAACGCCCAGTATGGGTGGTGACACCTTGGTTAGTGACTTCAGTTACTCGCTCGCCCGTCAGCACTTGCACATTGAGGCTTTTAAGCTCAGTCTCCACAGCCAGCGACAATTTTGTTGGCAAGGCAGGCAACACGCGCTCACTCGCCTCAATAATTGAAATTTTAATATCGCGATCAGCATCGATTTTATCTAAGCCATAAGCGGTTAATTCGCGTGTCGTGTTGTGTAGCTCCGCTGCCAACTCAACACCAGTGGCACCTGCACCCACAATAGCCACATCTAACTGACCTGGCTTAATCGGCGCAGTTTGTGTCTGTGCACGCACTAAAGCATTGTGTAAACGTCGGTGAAATTTTTCCGCCTGTTCTTGAGTGTCTAACGCAATGGAATGCTCCAACGCGCCCTTGATACCGAAATCATTAGTCGTGCTTCCAATTGCTATCACTAAGGTATCGTATTTAAAAGTACGGCGCGGAATCACTTCTATACCATCTTCATCATTGTGCGGCGCTATCGTGACTTCTTTGGCAGCACGATTCAAGCCATCCATGCGGCCTAGACGAAAATTAAAATGATGCCAGTGTGCCTGGGCTAAATACTCTAACTGGTGCTTGTCTGGATTCATGCTACCTGCTGCAATCTCGTGCAACAAGGGCTTCCACATGTGCGTTCTAGTACTATCAATTAGCGTAATTTCAGCTTTTTTGCTTTTTCCTAAACTGTTACCCAAGCGGGTTGCCAGCTCTAAGCCACCCGCACCACCGCCAACGATCACTACATGGTGTAAGTTATTATTTGATGAATTTTCCAAAGTGACCTTTTATATACTGTTATTGATAAATAAAAAACGGCTGCTGTGTTTATTCAGCAGCCGCTAGGTTTTCCTGATGATCTCAGTTCATCCAAGTTTTTTCGCCATCGCCTTTATATTCTGTACGGATATAAGCGACAATTTTTAAGATCTGATCCGTAGTTAAGCCATCGCCTGTTTTACCTGGCAATTGATTATGCCAAATAAACATGGTGCCGCCTGAAGTGCCTGGCGTACCTCCTGCAATAGATTCAAACATACCTTTATCTGTTGCATTTTTAGCATATACCCATTTTTGATCATAGGCGCCTTGACCACCCGCCGTATTTTTGCTGAGTGATGGAGCCATTACACCTTCTAATTTACCACCGTGACATCCTGTGCAGTTATTGTAGTTGTATTCTCTCTTGCCTTTTTTTGCAGCTTCAGCGTCTGCCATATAAATCTTTGTATATGGGTTAATACATGTCTTCAAAAATTCTTTAGCTTCTGGTGTGTCTGTGTCTACAGCTTTTATGGCTAAAGGTTTACCATCAATTGTAGAAACCAACTCACAGCCTCCAGCTTTGGCAGTTTCGCCAGATGAATTTTTTGCAGTGTCGGCTGCTTGGTTGCAGGCAGTTAAAACAGTCAAAGTTAAAGCCAACATAAAACTAACTTTGAATCGCATCATAGGGTGTCTCCATAAAAATTTGGTACAACAAAAAACAGCTGCTGTAATTATACAGCAGCTGTTTAAATTTGTTATTAATTACTATTTTTAATTGCTTATTTCAACCAAGGTTTTTCGCCATCGCCTTTATAATTCACGCGAATATATGCAATCGCTTTTAGGATTTGATCAGTCGATAAGCCATCACCTGTTTTACCTGGCAATTGGTTATGCCAAATAAACATGGTGCCGCCTGAAACACCTGGTGTACCACCAGCGATAGACTCAAACATACCTTTGTCTGTTGCATTTTTAGCATATACCCATTTGGTATCAAAAGCACCAGTGCCACCATGTTTACTTAATGACGGTGCCATCACGCCTTCTAATTTACCACCATGGCAACCAGTACAGTTATTATAGTTGTACTCTCTTTTGCCTTTTTTAGCCGCTTCTGCATCTGCCATGTAAAGTTTTGTATATGGATTTACACATGTTTCCAAAAATTGTTTAGCTTCGGGCGTATCTGTATCCACAGCCTTAATGGCTAAAGGTTTACCGTCCACAGTAGAAACTAAATTACACGCTGCATTTGCTTGAAATGAAAGTGTAAGACCTGCTAATGTCAACACAGATACTAATAAAGTTGACTTTAATGCTTTATTACCAAACATGTTATCTCCTAATTTTTTCAATTTTAAGTAACGTCTTGCATGCTTATGCATACAAGACGTTTGCTCATTTAACGAACTTGTTTCTACTTGGTTGACATCATACTGTCACAAAATAAAGGCGTTATTTTACTCTGTTTTTGGTACGACTGCACCACGTTCTTTATTAGGATTTTTAGCTTTGGTTTTCTCTTCAACAACAGCAACATGCGGGATACCATAGTCATCTAGTATCTTTGTGATTTTATCTGCATTGCGGTCAAGTGCGGCCTGAATTTTCTCCATGCGAGCTTTATCCGCTTTTCGTACGCCTACAGAGATATTCCAGAACTCTTTACCTTTGGCAGTGTTAATCGGATCACGGCCAACATATTCTGGGATCATCCGAACTTCCATTGGCACTTTATTTTGTTTGGCAAAATAACCACCAATTGGGCCCCACGCTACTGCTATATCAATCTCTTTTTTTGCTAAATCATCAATTAAATAACTTGGTGGTAAATTTAAATCGCGCTGCATACGGTAAGGGCGCGCATTTGTAATTAAATCATTTTCATCCATAGCGATGGTAGCTGGACTTTCCCCCACTACGCCAATTACACCTTTTTTCAAATCTGGGGAAGTCCAATCGGTGATATTGTAATTACTCTCTTTGCGCCATACAAAAACATGACCTGAGCGATAGTAAGGTTTTGACGTACGCAATACATCATTACCATCTGCTGTGCCTATAATCACATCACAACGTTTTGCATTAATGGTATTGCGATAAAAACCAAAGCGGTCTGGCCAAAACTGGTAAGTGAGTTTTAAACCTAAATCTTTGGCCAACACTTCAGCAATTTTATTTTCAAATCCCTCATGTTTTGAATTTGAGTAAGGCATATTTTCCGGGTCTGCACATACTTTAAATTCCGTGCCGTCGTCTACACGTTGTGCTTCACCACCACGGCCAGAGTTTAAATCAACGTTCGCTATATCATCCGCCGCAAAACTTATTTGACTTGTGAGTACGAATGCTGTGACGATACTTACCAGTAAACCAGACTGTTTAATAGGTTTCAACATTATTTTATTTCCTTCATTAAAATTGCGGCTACATTTTCCGCATTACTACCTGAGAGTATGGCTAAAAATAAAAGTTCTATACTTGCCTGTATAGTGAATAACAACTTTGGCATTGTAACTAACTTTTCATTTTTAGGCATACTAGTTGCCAAAATGACTATCTATTTATTGATTAGCTAGCACATCAGTATTAAATTGGCTGAGTCAGCTTGTATAAATAAAAACACCCCACAGAAGTGGGGTGTTTAATCAGTACTAACTTGTATTAACTAATAACTAGACGAATCTAATTATAGTTTGAATACTGTTAATGCACCGCCGCCAGGAGCTGCGTTGTATTTAGTTAGTTCTGCATAACCACCAGCAGCACCAAGTGCGTCTGTTGGGTTAGTCATACCAAGGTTCATCGCCACACCAGCCCAGCCACCAATACCTGATAGCACGCCAACATGTTGTTTACCTTTGTGACCGTATGTGAATGCATTACCAATCACGCCAGAACCAACTTGGAATTTCCAAAGTTCTTTACCTGATTGTGCATCCAAAGCTTTTAACCAACGATCAAGAGTACCGTAGAACACTAGGTTTGAAGCAGTCGTTAAAGCACCACCCCAAGCAGAGAATTTCTCTTTGTTGTACCATACTTTTTTGTTGGTCATAGGGTCATAAGCAGCAAAGCCACCCATTACGCCATCTGGACCTGGGAACATGGTCAATGTAGCACCAACCCATGGTTGACCAGCTGTGTATTTAGACTCAACTGGCTCGTATGTCATACATACGTGGTTAAGTGGTGAATACATTAAACCAGTTTTTGGTGAGTAAGCAGCTGGTTGTTGGTCTTTAGTACCCAATGCAGCTGGGCAAACGCCTTTAGCATTGTAATCTTGGTGAGTAGATGCACTCGCCAATTTTTGTGGGATACCAGATTTCATGTCAACACTAGTTGCCCAGTTAACAAATGGATGCACTTTTTCTGCAGCAATCAATGAACCGTTAGCTGCATTGAATGTGTACGCAAAACCGTTACGGTCATGGTGCCAAGCATATGTTTTGCCACCTTTGTCGAACAAGATTACTTCGTTAATACCATCATAATCCCACTCATCGTGTGGAGTCATTTGGTAGCCCCATTTTGCAACGCCTGAATCCATATCACGAGCAAAAATAGTCATAGACCATTTGTTGTCGCCTGGACGGACATCTGGGTTCCAAACTGATGGGTTACCTGTACCGTAGTACACTAAGTTTGTACGTGCATCATATGGCCACCAGCCCCATGTAGAGCCGCCGCCATGTTGCCAACCA
>JAKFEP010000047.1:0-1595 GCA_036675645.1 Methylotenera sp.
ACAATCAAGGGTTTATTGATTTTGAAGAGCTTACGACTGTCATTCGCACGCCATTGGGCAGTTGGGTGGATATTGGTGGCACCATGCTACAAAATGATGAGGTTAGCCGCAAAATTTTAGGTATTCAAAACAGCTCTAGCCAGCAAAAATCGAGCTTAAGTGTTAAAGTTGACTAGCCTTAACCGCCATTTAAGATTTTTTAACCTCAAATTACTGCGAATGAATGATTTCTTTTTAAAAACATAGCTTAAACCCAAAAATCAGTGGAATTTTTTATAATTACTGTTAAAATTCACTCACTCGGTTGGACTAAAGTTGGTCCTCCGTAACTGGTTTAACTTTAAGTTCATCATCGTAAGGATAAAAAAATGACACGTTCCGCTCTATTAGCTGCATTATTAGCATTAGCATTAACTGCATGTGGCGAAAAACCTGCTGAAGAAGCTCCTGTTACAGAAGCTCCTGCTGCTGAGGTTGCTCCTGAAACTCCAGCTGTTGAAACTCCAGTTGAAGCTGCTCCTGCTGAAGCTGCTCCTGCTGAAGAAGCTCCTGCTGCACCATAAGCTAATACTTAAGAAACTAGTTTAGTTTTTTAAAAGCTTGATAAAAAGCCGACTTACGTCGGCTTTTTTGTTGGTCGTTTTTAATTGAATAAATCTAACTAATTAATTTAGTTAAAAACCGCGCCAAGCAAAGCCACTCTCTTGCTCTGCGATACCTACCCAATCTTGAGCACAATTAAGTACTTGGCTTAACGCCTTTTTAGCCAAATCAGCTGTATTATTTTTAGCGCTTAAATGCGCGGCAAGGATATGCTTGAGTTTTCCATTATCTAACTTGGCTAGCAAGGCCGCCGCACTTTGATTATCTAAATGCCCCAACCTGCTACCAACGCGTTTTTTTAGTGTCCAGGCATAAGGACCATTTTCCAGCATACCTAAATCATGGTTGCATTCTAGAACTAAAGCATCACAACCACTGAGTACATGTTCAATATGAGCAGTAGACGATCCAGCATCAGTCAGTACGCCCAGCTTATAATTGCCATCACTAAACGTAAATTGGGTGGGCTCACGCGCATCGTGTGGAACAGGATAAGGATTGATTTCAATATCCTCGATAGAAAACAGCGTGTGGCTATCAATAATATTAATTTGAATTGGCGCCGCTGGCATGTAGCGCTCGCACATCCTCAGGCTACCATGCGACAACCACACTGGGACATTAAATTTCGCGGCAAATTTGAATGCGCCTTTAGCGTGATCATCATGTTCATGTGTCACCAAGATTCCAGAAATTTGCTCTGGCTTTAAATCTAATGCTTGCAAGCGCTTTGCAATTTCATTTGCCGAAAACCCACAATCCAAGAGTAGACGTGTGTGCGCTTGCTCTATCACCATGCAGTTACCAGCACTGCCACTCCCTAGCGAGGCAAAACGCATCAGATAGTTATTTTCTTATTTGAGTTGGTCGTACAACAAGGAAATAATACGATTGGCCGTCGTAGTGCGATTACGTTTGTTTTCCACATCCACCACATTCACCCGAGTTGCGCCTGTCTCAGTTTCTGCCACTTTAATGCGGTATTGCTTAGC
>JAKFEP010000214.1:0-1590 GCA_036675645.1 Methylotenera sp.
TAACCATAATGTTTCTGCATTAGGCCTGGCTACTAACGCGTTTTGCAAGGTCCGTTTTGCAGTGATTGAATCACCACGCTTAAATTGAATCTCAGCCAATTGCGTAGCTGCAGAATGCGTCAGAGGTTCGATTTGCAGCGCTTTGTTCAGGTAAATCTCTGCATTTATAATATCATTTTTACGTGCCGAGCAAATACCCGCATTGGCATAAGCTAGGTTTGGTGTACCGTACAGCGGATTTTTAACCGCTTCCAGAAAATGTTTAATCGACTCATCATAACGTTTCCTGCTGCATAAAAAACCGCCATAGTTATTGTGGGATTCTGAATTTTTGGGTTGCAACTCGATTGATCTTTTATAGCTAGCCTCGGCTTTTGCATCTTCACCCAATGCCGCATATAACAAACCCAAACCATTGTAGGCCGGCGCGTAACTAGGGTCTATTTCTGTAGCTTCGTTAAATTCACTGAGTGCAATTTCATATTTACCTTGTTCTAAATAAGCAGCCCCTAAATCCACATGCGCTCTTGCCCGCTCGGTCAACGCAGTGACGTTATAACTATCTTCCTTGTTACCTGACCTACTTCTTTCTGGCGTTACGCACCCGCTAAGCAGCAAGGTTAAAGCTAATAAAATCCAACTTTGTGCTTTCCAACTTAGTCTGTTCATGCCACTGCCTCTATAGGAATACCTTTTAACGTACGTTTCGTTTTATCGAGCACCTTGCCTGCCAATTGCCCGCAAGCTGCATCAATATCGTCGCCTCTTGTTTTTCTTACCGTTACGATATAGCCTGCTTGCATTAAAATATCACGGAACACACGAATATGGCTAGATTTAGATGTTTGATAACCGCTGTTAGGAAACGGGTTAAACGGGATTAAATTAAGCTTACATGGCACAGTTTTAATCACTTGCAGTAACTCATGCGCATGCTCTACTGTATCGTTGATACCATCTAGCATCACATACTCAAACGTAACGAAATCACGCGGCGCTTTTTCTAGGTAGCGATTGCAAGCGGCCATCAATTCTTTAATCGGATATTTTTTGTTGATTGGCACCAGCACATCACGTAATGCATCGTTAGGTGCATGCAAACTCACCGCTAACGCTACCGGGCAGTCTTCTTTTAACTTATCCATAGCAGGCACAATGCCGCTTGTGGAAAGCGTGACACGGCGACGACTTAAGCCATACGCGCTATCATCCAGCATAATTTGCATGGCGGTGACAACATTTTCATAGTTAGTCAGAGGCTCGCCCATGCCCATCATCACTACGTTACTAATAATACGGTCATTCGCAGAAAGTAAATCGTAACCTGATTCACTTCTCAATGATTTATTGGCAATTGCCAGCTGACCGATAATTTCAGACACACTTAGATTGCGGTTAAAGCCTTGCGCGCCCGTACTGCAAAAGGTACACGCCAACGCGCAACCAACTTGGCTAGAGATGCATAAAGTACCGCGATCATCTTCTGGAATAAATACTGTTTCGACACTATTTGCTGCGCCGTTTTTATCATCTGTACCAATCAGCCATTTGCGTGTGCCATCATTAGACACTTGCTCTAACTGTACATTG
>JAKFEP010000007.1:0-1589 GCA_036675645.1 Methylotenera sp.
CTGACGCATTCTGCAGCTACGCAATTGGCTGAGATTCAATTTAAGCGTGGTGATTCAATCACTGCAAAACGGACCTTGCAAAACGCGTTAGTAGCCAGGCCTAATGCAGAAACATTATGGTTAGGCGTTAGAATAGCGCGCGCTTTGAATGACAAAGACAGCGCTTCCAGCTACGCGCTGCAGTTACGCCAGCAATATCCAAATTCTGAGCAAACACGCATGCTGCTAAGTGGTAAGTAAATGTGTTTTAATCAGTTTAGCCTAATCAATTGGCTGTATATCAGCATTGCAAAAATGTAGTATTTTTCATAAGGTAACTACATCAATTTTAAGGTGATCTCATGGCCCGCAAACCTAAAACTTCTAAAGAAGAACCTATGAAGCAAGTTGAAACTATCACGCCTGCAACCCCCGTTCAGGTGATAGATGACGCAGCGTACCGCCGTTCACGCTGTGGTGGAGCGCTGCGGCAAGCGCGCGAAACGCAAGGTTTATCCATACAAGATGTTGCCAGTAAATTGAGGCTAGGCCCAAAGCAAATTGAAGCGATAGAAGCAGATCAGTTTGAAAAGCTACCTGAGCCAACGATCGTACGTGGCTTTATCCGTAATTATGCCAAGTTGCTTAAAATAAATGCAGAACCTTTGCTAGATGCTTACATCGTGATTGTACCCAACAACACATTGCATGAAATGACGGTGAAACCCACAACCAATATGCAAGTGACCAGTGGCGATAAACCCAAAGTCAGCAGTTATCTTTGGGCGGGATTATTGGCATTGCTGGCTTTAGGTATTTGGCTGTTTTATCAAAACTATATTCAAAAACCTAGCCCCACTAACCCCAGCACCAGTACAGAAATTTCAACTATCGAAGCTTTACCAGAGCCTGCTTTACCGGCAGCAGAGCGTGCACCGCAACCGGCATTTCCATCACAACCTTCCATTGAGTTAACTTTACCGCCAGCCGCTGATACGGCGATACCGCCTCCAGCTGCCACTGCGCCAGCAGGTACTGCCAATCCCGCAGCCGTAGTGCCCAACCCTGCCCCAGTGGCTACGCCAGTTGTTCCCTTGCCAGCGGAGCCAGTTCCCCCGCCTGTGCCAGTCAGTACGTCTAAGTTGGAGTTTAATGCATCGCAAGAAACATGGATTAATGTGATTGACGCCAGTGGCCGTGAAATTTATAACAAAACGATATTTGCAGGCAGTCGTGAGAGTATCGATGTGACACCCCCTGTCAACGTGACAGTAGGCAATGCCGGTGCTACCAGTCTAAATATGAATGGCAAGACCATTAATCTAGCGCCACATTCGCGCAATAATGTAGCGCATATCAAGCTCGAGTAATTACAAACGATGCGACGTAATTCTTTACAGGTAATGATAGGCCATGTGCCTGTTGGTGGTGGTTTAAAAGGCTCGGCAGTGGCTTCGGTAGTTGTGCAAAGTATGACCAATACCGACACCGCTGATGCAGAAGCCACAATTCAACAAGTATTCGAACTATGGCAAGCCGGCAGCGAGGTCGTGCGGATTACCGTCAACTCTCCCGAAGCGGCAGCGCAAGTCGGGACGATACGTAAAGGC
>JAKFEP010000159.1:0-1588 GCA_036675645.1 Methylotenera sp.
TTGAAGCGCCAGTCACTAAAGAAAAGTTATTTATTCACCCCAAACTTATGCAGTTGCTAACCAAAGATAGTAACGAATTTAAGCCCTACTTTTAAATATGATGAACGAAGCCGAAACCCGCGCCGAATTAATTGACCCTGCCCTTAAAGCCGCTGGCTGAGGCGTGGTGGATGGCAGTTTTATAAAGCGTGAATACCAAATTACGCAGGGGCGCTTGCAAGGCGCAGGACAAAAAACTAAGCCAGAAATTGCAGATTATGTGTTGGTTTACCAAAACCGTAAACTAGCGGTGATAGAAGCCAAGAGCGCAGCATTGCATTACACCGAAGGCTTGGCGCAAGCCAAAGCTTATGCAGCCAAGCTGGAAACTCGCTTTACTTATGCCACAAACGGTAAGCAAATTTATGCGGTGGATATGCACACGGGCAAAGAGGCTGATGTTGCCAGCTACCCTACGCCAGATGAATTATGGCGCCAAACTTTTGCCGAGACAAACCAATGGCTCGACAAATTTAACAGCGTGCCATTTGAAGATGTCGGTGGCACTAAAGGCGCGCGCTATTACCAGGAAAACGCGATTAACCATGTATTGGACGTGATAGCGGGAGGCCAACAACGCATATTGCTGACGCTGGCGACAGGCACTGGTAAGACTTTTATTGCTTTTCAAATTGCATGGAAATTGTTTCAAAGTCGCTGGAATTTAAGCCGCGAACCTATCCGCAGGCCAAGAGTGTTGTTTTTGGCAGACCGCAATATCTTGGCGAATCAAGCTTACAACGCTTTCTCGGCATTTGCAGAAGATGCGTTAGTGCGCATTAAGCCAGACGAAATAAGCAAAAAAGGCCGCGTACCTAAAAACGGCAGCATTTTCTTTACCATCTTTCAAACCTTTATGAGCGGCAGAGACGCTGACGGCCAACCAGCACCGAACTTTGGCGAATATCCCCCAGATTTTTTTGATTTAATTATTATCGACGAGTGCCACCGTGGTGGCGCCAACGATGAAAGCAATTGGCGTGGCATTTTGGAGTATTTTGCTCCAGCCGTACAGTTAGGACTAACCGCAACGCCTAAGCGTAAAGATAATGCGGATACTTACGCCTATTTTGGCGAGCCTGTGTATAGCTACTCGCTTAAAGAAGGCATTAACGATGGGTTTTTAACACCATTTAAGGTAAAGCAGATTGCGACTACTTTAGACGAATATGTTTATACCGCTGATGATTACTTGGTGGAAGGCGATATTGAAGAAGGAAAACGTTACCTTGAAGCGGATTTTAACCGCATTATTGAAATTAAACAGCGCGAAGAGTATCGCGTAAAGCTGATGATGCAGCAAATTGATCAGCGTGAAAAAACGCTGGTATTTTGCGCCACGCAAGACCATGCCTTAGCGGTGCGTGATTTAATCAATCAGCTTAAGACTAACAAAGATCCCAATTATTGCGTGCGCGTAACGGCTGCAGATGGCGAGCGTGGTGAGCAGTTTTTGCGCGACTTTCAAGATAACGAAAAAAGCATCCCGACTATCCTCACCACCTCGCAGAAGCTTTCTACAGGTGTAGATGCGCGCAATGTGCGCAAT
>JAKFEP010000170.1:0-1560 GCA_036675645.1 Methylotenera sp.
TACAGTATAAGTTCCAGCCACAGTCAGATCAGTGATAGTTGCGGTGTTGGCAGTAAATCCACCTGGTCCTGTCCATGCATAAGTAGCACCTTCAGCACCACCTGAAGCAGTGAAGCTGGTTGACTCACCTGCACAGATAGAATTGCCACCTGTGATATCACAAGGAGGGTTATCAGATACAGTGAGAGTTCTATCGCAAGTGCTGGTACAACCTGTAGTGTTAGTAATAATTACAGTATAAGTTCCAGCCACAGTCAGATCACTGATAGTTGCGGTGTTGGCAGTAAATCCACCCGGTCCTGTCCATGCATAAGTAGCACCTTCAGCACCACCTGAAGCAGTGAAGCTGGTTGACTCACCTGCACAGATAGAATTGTCACCTGTGATATCACAAGTCGGATTCGGATTCACAGTTACAGTTCCACAACCAGGATCCGAAGCACAACCATTGGTATTTGTAACAGTTACACAATATTCACCAGCTGCTTCTACCGTGATTGACGAAGTAGTAGCGGTAAATCCACCGGGACCTGTCCATGCATAAGTATAAGTACCGGCAGGGACTGGAGTAGCTGTTAATGTAACACCTTCTCCATTAACACAACGTGATCCCGAGTTTACTGTTACAGAGGGCACCCCACCTAATGCTCCACCTACAAAGTCGTCCAGAACAGAGGTTATCTCTTGTGAGGATCTTGTCTCAAGCATAAACCTGGAAAAGCATGCCGCACCAGGACCAAATTGACCAATATCTACATACCCCTCATAAAATTCATTTGTACTATAATCCGTACTACTACCAGTTGTTTTATCAACAAAAACCCAACCACTTGGGACAGGAGTAGTTCCTGCATTATTTTCAGCAACCGCCGCTCCTATTGCAACTTCATTAAAAGCGCTATTTTCCGAATAATTGCCACCGGCTCCTACCCATTCTAAAACGGTAATTGCTCCATCTCTCCCGCCACCGGTAAAATCTGCCAGAACAAGTATATCACCTATTACAGGTGGTACATGTTTTTCCGGAGCAAAAGTTTTAACGCCAGCTACTTCTACAGGCGCAGTACCATCCTGAAAGAACCAGAATCCAATTTGAGCATCACCCGCGTTGGATATCCTGTCGCCTGCAAATACCAAAAATGGACCTCCAGGAGCATTACTGCCATCAGCTAATTTAACACTGCCAGCCGGTAAAATAGCACCTGCACCGTTGGCGATATCATTTTTGTCCTTTGCAGTACCAAATTTCCAAAACCAGTTGGATGCGAAAAAGAAATCCTTTTCATTTCCGGCAAAAATGTCGTCTTGATTGATCTGGTTGAATTTGTCGGCAATATGTATGATACCGGCCTGATTCCACTCGTCAACTCCGCCCGAGTTGGTAAGTCCATCAATTTTGATGGTTTGTGCAGAAATTTTTGCGGGAATAATAAAGCCGCCCAGCAAAAACAACATCAAAAATAGTTTGATGTTCTCCCTAAGTTTTGTACGCCAGTTTCCCGGAGGAGGGGTACATCGTTTTGTAAACATTGTCATGATTAAAATTTTAAATTACTGAAT
>JAKFEP010000021.1:0-11357 GCA_036675645.1 Methylotenera sp.
GCAGATGGCGAGCGTGGTGAGCAGTTTTTGCGCGACTTTCAAGATAACGAAAAAAGCATCCCGACTATCCTCACCACCTCGCAGAAGCTTTCTACAGGTGTAGATGCGCGCAATGTGCGCAATATTGTATTGATGCGGCCCGTGAACAGCATGATTGAATTTAAGCAGATTATTGGACGTGGTACGCGGCTATATGATGGCAAAGATTACTTTACCATTTATGATTTTGTAAAAGCACACCACCACTTTAGTGACCCAGAGTGGGACGGAGAGCCAATTGAGGTGGTGCAAAATTTAGACTATGGACATGCAGAAAAAATGCCCCATGAGCCAAGAAAAGCAAATCAACCAGAAGCCGAGTATGAGGCCAAGAAGAAAATTAAAGTAAAGCTACGCGATGGTAAAGAGCGCGCCATACAACATATGATGGCGACTACGTTTTGGAGTGCGGACGGCAGACCAATGTCATCCGCTCAGTTTATGGAAGCGCTGTTTGGTGTGGTTCCAGAGTTTTTTAAGAATGAAGATGAGTTACGTGAAATTTGGAGCAACCCAGAGACTCGCAAAAAATTGCTGGAAGGCTTAGCTGAAAAGGGTTTTGGCAAAGCGCAATTAGCTGAAATGCAAAAAATGATTGATGCTGAAAATAGCGATATTTATGATGTGCTAGCCAATGTTGCTTATTCACTTACCCCGCTTACGCGCTCAGAACGCGCAAGCGCTGCACAGGTTAAAATCCACCAATCTTTTGAAAACCAACATAAAGATAAGCAAGAAGGATTTTTGGCTTTTGTTTTGGCGCAATATATAAAACAAGGCGTGGATGAACTGAGCCAAGAAAAATTAAAAGGCTTGTTGGAGCTTAAATATCAATCTGTGCACGACGCTACCCAAGTGTTGGGTAACCCTAACGAAATTCGACAACTTTTTGTTGGTTTTCAAAAATATTTATATCAAACAGACAGCTACAGTTAGTTTGCAATTAGTCTCAACAAAAAAGCCCAGCGATTTCTCACTAGGCTTTTTTTAATATGGAGCGGGAAATAAGTTTCGACCTTACACTTCAACCTTGGAAAGGTTGCGCTCTGCCCCTTAAGCTATTCCCGCGTTACTTGTAATTCATGAAACACATTCTTATGTATATCTTCATTTACAGCAATAGCCCAACAGGGCTAACAAACCACTAGATAACCAGCATTAAATTGACCATTTAAAATGCTGACAGCCTTAACTCTTTTACTAATGATGTAGACGTTTACCACCTGCCCGCGTTTTGTAAGCAGGGAGTACATTTTTTAAAAGGAGTTTTTATGAAAATTTTACACATAGTGACAGCGGCAGCATTAACATTAGGTTTAGCACAAATGGCTTATGCCAATCACGATGGGGCAGATGGCAAACGCTGCGCACACAAAAGGCATAGCATGCAAGACAGCGACACCAACAAAGACGGTGCCATTAGCCGTGACGAATTTATGAGTGCTCGCCAAGCACGCGCAGAACAGCACTTTGCCAAGATGGACGCGAATAAGGATGGCAAAATTGAGCAAGCTGAACGTGATGCAATGAAAGCTAAATGGAGAGAGCACCACAAACACTCCGAAGTAAAGCCAGAAGCAAAATAAGCAACACGCTTTAGACTAGCTTGCAAGACAAGCTTTACTTAACCAAAAGCCCAGTGATTTTTCACTGGGCTTTTTTAATGCGCGATATAGCTCTCTGGTATTAGCCCTAACAGGTTCTTGACACACCTCGATAGCCTGCGTAAATTCGCTATTACTACAATCACTTATATTAATAAAAATAACTGACAATACCTTGTGTAAGATAAACTAAGCTAGTTAGCAATAACTATATAGCCGTGTTTTTGTCAGCTTTTTTGGGGCGCAAAATGGTAATTTTAGGCATTAACTTTATGTTTCATGACTCTAGCGCCTGTATTTTAAAGGATGGTGAGTTGATTGTTGCGCTTGAAGAGGAGCGTTTTACACGCAATAAACATGATGTGGTGTTTCCGCAAAAAAGTATCGAGCACTGCCTAAAGGTTGCTAATCTTACTTTTGATGACATCGATCACGTTGCGCTGTCATTTAAGCCGACATTGGATCTTCATAAAAAAATTGCTTTTCTATTTAAGCATCCTTCTAAATTCCTCAAAAATTTTAACCTACACATTTTGCGCTATTACTGGCGCTATCGCACCATTAATAAATGGCATAAAGCGACTTTTAAAAACGCTAAAAAACCGCCGATGCATTTTGTGCCGCATCATCAATCACACATTGCCGGCAGCTTTTTTTGCTCGCCTTATCAAGAGGCCGCATTGTTATCCATGGATGGCTCTGGCGAATGGGCCACCGCTTCGCTAGGCTATGGCAGCGGTATTGAGGTAACTGAGTTTAAGCGCATATTTTTCCCGAACTCCATGGGCTCTATCTACGAGGCAGTGACTTATTTTTGCGGCTTTAAACCGTCTTATGACGAAGGCAAAACCATGGGCTTGGCACCCATGGGCAACAGCGAGTTTTTTATTGATGAAGTGCGCAAAATTATCAATGTGGCGCCTGACGGAGACTTATTGATAGATTTTTCATATTTTGGTTTTGATGATGGTCAGTTTGAATACCTAACCGAAAAGTTTATTCAAACATTTGGCCGCAGGCGCTTGCCACATGAGGAGTTTGAGCAACATCACATGAATGTAGCGGCGGCTTTTCAGGTGCGCTTAGAAGAAATTGGGCTAGAGCTATGTAAAATTTTAAAAGAAAAAACCAAGGCCGATTATTTGGTAGTGGCAGGTGGTGTTTCATTAAACAGTGTGATGAATGGGCGCATTGTGCGCGAAAGTGGTTTTAAAGATTTGTACGTGATGCCAGCTGCTGGCGATAACGGCACCTCTATTGGTGCCGCCTATTATGTGCACAATGCCATTTTAAAAAATCCGCGCCCTTCCCCGCATATGAACCCGTATTTGGGCACGGAATACTCGAACGAACAGATTGAATTTGTGCTTAAAGAGAGCAAATTAAGGTATGAGTATCATGAAAATATAGAGCAAAAAACCGCAGAACTATTGCATGCAGGCCATATTCTATGCTGGTTTCAGGGCAGAATGGAAATAGGCCCACGCGCACTCGGTGGCCGCAGCATTATTGCCGACCCCACCAAAAAAGAAATGAAAGATAAGATTAATGCACAGGTGAAACACCGCGAGGCTTATCGCCCATTTGCGCCTTCTGGCATTAAAGAGGCGGCAGCAGAATACTTTGAAACCAGGGTAGAAGACCCCTTTATGCTAAAAGTGTGCATGGTAAAACAAAATAAGGTGGATATTTTGCCGGCAATTACGCATGTGGATGGCAGCGCCAGGTTACAAACAGTGGATGCTGCCACGCACCCGCGTTATCACAAGATGATTAGCGAGTTTGGTAAACTTTCTGGTGTGCCTGTGATTTTGAACACCAGTTTTAATATTATGGGTGAGCCGATTGTTGAATCGCCTTACCACGCCGTGCGCTGCTTTTTTTCTACCGGCTTGGATTACTTGGTGATAGGCAATTACGTAGTAGGAAAATAAGCTATATTTTCTTTACTGCAACAAAAAAGCCCGCTGTTAGCGGGCTTTTGTTTAAGCGTTTAAGCTTATTTGTTCATTACGTACATGGTTACTTCAAAGCCAAAACGCATTTCTGTAGCTGCTGGTGTTGTCCACATGATATGTCTCCTTTTGTTTACTAACATCAACATTGATGTATTTGTATGATTCCCATACTACTCTTTGGTTTAAGTTAAAGCCTATGTACTCTGCGTAAATTTGGCTAATGATTTTACGTAAATATTATTTATTTTCTGGCTGTTTTATTTCTTGTCTACCCACTATTTCTGCCCAACATTGATTCATATTAAATTTTCTTTTAAAAAGCTTTAATTTAGAGTCAGAATAGGTGAAACTGTTCCAACCAGCATATCCAAAGTGAATAATACTTAATAATCGTTTGGGTAATTTATAGTTAAGGAAAACATATGACGACATATCAAGTATTAATCACTGGCGCCAATCGTGGCTTAGGCTTAGAGTTTACCAAACAATACCTAGCTGATGGCTGGAACGTGCTGGCGTGTTGTCGTCACCCACAATCTGCCATGCAACTGCAAGCATTGGCAAAAGATAACCCCAATCTAAAAATTTCCAGCTTAGATGTGGCCGATTTTGCGCAGATAGACGCGTTGGCTTTGCAGCTAAAAGATACGCCTATTGACCTGCTGATCAATAATGCGGGTGTTTACCCCGCCAGTGGTTTTGGCGATGTGGATTATGACGATTGGGCACAAGGCTTTAAGATTAACAGTATGGCGCCACTTAAAATGGCTGAAGCGTTTGTGCAACAGATTACCCGTAGCCAGCTTAAAAAAATTGCCACCATCACCAGCAAGATGGGGAGCATAGATGACAATACCAGCGGTGCAAGTTACAGCTATCGCAGCAGCAAGTGTGCGGTAAATATGGTGATGAAAAGTTTATCTATAGATTTAAAACCTTATGGCATTAGCACTATCACCTTGCACCCAGGCTGGGTGCAAACGGATATGGGCGGCCCAGGCGGCTTAATTAACGCACAAACCAGCGTTACAGGCTTACGCAAACAGATTGCAGATTTAAACTTGGGCAGCACCGGGAAATTTGTTGCCTACGATGGTAAAGCGATTAACTGGTAACTTGTAGCATGTTAATAAAAACTATAGCGCTTTAAACGGCACGCGTTCTTCCAGCTCACTCACATAAGCGGCAATACCGGCTTGCTCGCGCACTAAAAACTGCTTGATTGCATCTTCGAAATCGGGATGCGCAATTTTATGGTATGAGCAAGTTGGTCGCGGCTCAAACCCACGTGCCAGCTTGTGTTCTCCCTGTGCACCGCCTTCAAAATACTCTATCTTCTCGGCAATGCAAAACTGCTGCGCTTGGTAATAACAAAGCTCAAAATGCAGGGCTGAAACAAATTGCATAGCGCCCCAATAACGACCATACAGCGTGGTTTCATTGTAAATATTTAAAGTGCTGGCAATCAGCTTGCCATTCATTTCTGCCACAATCAGTAGAATATTTTGTGGCATTGTTTGCCCGATTTCCGCAAAAAAAGCCTGCGTTAAATACGGCGTAGAATGGTGCTCTCGGTAGGTGTTGCTATAACATTGATAGAAAAAACTCCACTCACTAGCGGTAATCTCTGCGCCTTTAATCCACCTAACTGTCACCCCCGCTTGCTGGGTTTTTTTGCGCTCTTGATGAATTTTTTTGCGCTTATCGTGGCTTAAAGTAGCTAAAAACGCTTCGAAATCACTATAGTTTTGGTTATGCCACCTAAACTGCACGCCTGTCCTTTTCAACCAGCCAGCGGCTTCGAGCTGTGCGGCACAAGCATCATCCGGAAAAAGCACATGCGCACTAGAAAGCTTGTGCTGCTGCATGGCACCCTCAAGCGCCTCCACCATTAAGCTCTTGATTTTGCTGTCACTTGTATCTTCACTTACGAGCAAGCGCGCACTGGTAATCGGTGAAAATGGAATCGCCGACAGTAGCTTGGGATAATAATTTAAACCACTGCGCTCATAAACATCTGCCCATGCCCAGTCAAACACATACTCACCGTAAGAATGGCTTTTTAAATACAAGGGCATTGCGCCGATAAGCTGGCCATTTTGTTTGACCACCAATGGATACGGATTCCAACCAGTGCCTCTGCCTACACTCTCCGAGTGTTCCAGTGCGCTTAAAAAAGCATGACTAAGTAAAGGCGTACCATCGGTGAGTGCGTCCCATTGTTTAGCATCGATTTCATCGAGACTAGGTATAAGTTCAACCGTGATATCTTGAAGGAAGCTAGGCTGCTGCGGCATAAAAACACTGTGGACTTAAGCACACAAAAAATCAAGGATTACTAAACAGGCAGCTTGTTATTTGAGGATTTTTTTGAGGATATTACGGATTTAAAACGGAAAACTAGTTTGATTTGCTGAGCCTAGGTTGACTGAAAAGTTAACACTAAATGGGTCGTTTACGCCCACTCGCCGCTTGCTTATTGTTTTTTGACTTACTTTTATCTTTAATGGCAGCTTCCGCTTCTTCAATTTTTTGCGCTTCCATTTTAGCTTCGGCGGCTTTTTGACGTTCTATTTGTTTGGCTTGTGCCAGCTGTAACTCTTCTAACGTAATCACCCCATCTTCATCAACATCCACGTAGCTAAAGTGACGCGCCACTTGCGGCAGACAGTGCGTAGCTTCTTCACGATCCAATGCATCATCATTATCTATATTACATACTCTAAAGCGCGCTTCCACACTTTCTTGCATGGCCTTGCGTTTTTGAGCGATTTGATTGTGTTCAGGGTCGGTGGATTTTGCGTAATCACCCAATGCTTTGCGCAAACGGGCGCGATCTTCAGGGCTAAAATTGTGCTCTAGGGTTTGCTCTATTGCGCTGGTGTCAGCTTCATCCACAATTGATTTATCTTCTGCAGTAAAATTACTTTTACCGCCTGCAAACACCGGCAAAACCAAACAGGTACCCAATACCAGTAGTATTGATGTGTTTACCAAATAAAAATGTGCTTTTAAACCCATTATTTTATTAGTGTATCTCTTTAATGTTACTGTTAAATATAGATAATATTGCAGCCGACCACTATGAATTAAGTTTGTAAATGCAATGTTTCATGTTGCCCTGTATTTGTAACTATTTGTAACAACTACTTATTTTAATTGTTTGGATTGCGGCCGTTGCACAAAAGTTTCTACAATTCTAGCTTTATTCAACCTTAAAACTTATACTAGCTTCGTTACAATATTAACTCGAACGTGTGAAAGCAAACAACATGGCAGAATCTAGCATATCAAGCAAAAAAATACTGATGGTAGATGACGATGCGCGCATACGCGAGCTACTACAACGTTATTTAACCGAGCAAGGCTTTAACATTAAAACTGCCAGCGATTCCAAAGAAATGGATACCCTGCTAAATGTGGATAGTTTTGATTTATTGGTGCTGGATTTAATGTTGCCAGGTGAAGATGGCTTGGCGATTTGCCGTCGCTTACGTGCTAACAATGTTAAAACACCGATTATTATGCTGACCGCGCGCGGTGATGAAGTTGATAGGATTATTGGGCTTGAAATGGGTGCTGATGACTATTTACCCAAACCATTTAACCCACGTGAATTATTAGCCCGCATCAATGCAGTCATGCGTCGCCATGAATATAGTCCGGAATCTGACAATGCTGGCAAATCAGAGGCGTTCAGGTTTGGCGATTTTGTATTTGATCCTTCCACAAGGAGCCTAAGCCGTGATGGTATGCAAATCACTATTACCAGCGGTGAATTTGCGCTGCTTAAAGTGTTTACAGAGCACCCGCGCCAGCCATTATCGCGCGACAGGCTGATGCAATTGGCAAGAGGCCGCGAACTGGATGTATTCGACCGCAGTATAGACGTGCAGGTATCGCGTTTGCGCCGCATTGTAGAACCAGATCCTGCACATCCACGTTATTTGCAAACCATGTGGGGATTCGGCTATGTATTTATCCCTGATGGCGAAACGGCCATCTCGTAATTTGACTTTTTAACTTTGAAGTTTTTACCACGCACCCTACTTTCCCGCCTTATGCTGCTGATTGCCCTGTTGTTGGGCATCAGTATTTATGCATCACTTAATATTTTCGATTATTTTGACCGCGAACCGCGCGCCACCACGGCTGCTTTGCAGGCGGTCACTATTGTCAACTACACCCGCGCCTCACTAATCGCCTCGCATGAGGATAGACGCCTCGCGCTACTATCCGAGCTGTCTGGCCGGGAAGGTGTGCGCGTCTATGTAGCGGATTTTTTAGAAGATATCGAACCACTGCCTGACGACCCATTTATTTATCTAATCGCACAAAAAATCCGTGAGCGCCTTGGCGTAGAAACTATCATCACAATTAACCACTATGGTATTCCTGGCTTGTGGATTAGTTTTAACGTGGAGCAAGACGATTTCTGGGTGGTTATTCCAAAAATCCAGGTAGATCGACCTTTTCCCTGGCACTGGCTGGGCTGGGCCGCGGTGGTAGGTTTACTATCATTGTTTGGTGCCTATTTAATTGCCTCACGCATTAACCGGCCACTGACTTTATTGGTATACGCCGCCAATAGATTGCGCAATGGCGAGCCTGCGCCACGCTTGCCCGAAGATGGCGTGGACGAGCTGCGCGAGGTAAGCAGCACCTTTAACCAAATGGCGGAGTCGCTGGTGCGGCTCGATAACGAGCGCACTCTCTTATTGGCAGGCGTTTCACATGATATTCGCACGCCACTGGCAAGACTGCGCATTGCCGTTGAACTGTTACCGGACGAAAGTTGCGAAAGCTTAAAAGCGGGCATGGTGGAAGATATTGCAGATATGGATAATATCATTCATCAATTTCTAGATTTTGTACGTGGCGTAGAAGGCGAGCCCACTAAAATGATGGACATCAACGTATTGCTGCAAGCTTTGCAAGAGCGCCAAGCACGTGCTGGGCGTGAACTTAAAGTGAGCTTAAGCAGTACCTATTTTATTCCATTGCGGCCGCTGGCAATGCAGCGCTTACTAGATAATCTGGTGGGTAATGCTTATGCTTACTCAAAGGGCCAAGTAGAAGTTACGAGTAAAATCACTGCCGAAAGCATCATCATTAGCGTGTTAGACAATGGCCCCGGCATACCAGCAGAGCATGCTGAAAGACTGCTGCGCCCGTTTGAACGCATGGACAGCGCGCGTAACAAAAATGAAGGTGGCAGTGGTTTGGGATTGGCCATTTGCAACCGCATAGCTAAACTGCATCGCGGCAAGTTGGAGTTGCTTAACCGCCCAACAGGGGGCTTGGAAGCGCGCTTAACCTTGCCAATTCAACACTGATCATTAAACTTTTCTAGCTAGCCATTAAACCATGGTGCGTCAGAGCACCTGATATTTGATTACGCCCAGCTTGTTTAGCTTTGTATAAACACTTATCGGCTTTCACAAGCATCTCATCTAAACTCTGACCTATTGCGGTGGTCACACCAATGCTACAGGTATAACGCAACACCTCTTGTTTTACCTGCATTGTTTGATTTGCGACAGCCATTCTAAATTGATTAATATAGTCAAAATGAGTGGTATATTCCAGCGACTGGCTAATCACTGCAAACTCTTCACCCCCAATACGCGCCACAATATCATTTGCAAAATATTTTTTTAACATATTGGCGAAATTTTTAATCACTTCATCTCCAACATCGTGCCCAAATTTATCATTAATTTTTTTGAAAAAATCAATATCCATCATCATCACTGTCAACGATGGTTCTGCATCAGATGACTTTGTGATAACTGATTCAAGCAGCCTGCTGCCTTGTTCAAAAAAGCAGCGTCGGTTATATAATCCTGTTAAAAAATCGGTATTAGATAGATTTTTGGCATAATTTACGGCTTCCAGCATGTCTAAATTTTGGGTAATACGACACAACAACATTTCGTAATTAAACGGTTTAGCAATGAAATCGTTTGCCCCCGCTTTTAAAAATTTAACAGCAATACGTGGATCTGTTGAACCTGAAACACCAATAATAATCAGCTCATCTTTGCTATGATTTTTACGCGCTTCTGCTGTAAATGTGTAGCCATTCATGTTGGGCATCTGGTTATCCACCAGTACCAATTTAATCTCTGGGCATTCCTTCAACTTGTCTAATGCTTCTATGCCATTACTAGCGTTATATACTTGAAGCTTTTGCAGTGCTAACTCACGCGCGATGATAAAGCGCGATACTTTGGAATCATCCACTACCAACACTTTGATTGAGCTGTTTTTGTGAACTCTTGATATCAGGTCGCAAATATACCTATGATCAAACGTATTGCCTTTAACCACGTAATCGATCACGCGTCTTTTAATCAATTGATCGCGCATTTCATCTTTGTAGTCGTTAACGATTGCAATAACCGGCAAATTAAATTCATCTAGCAGATCAATTTTTTCAAACGCCAACGAATCCATATTGAGTACGCTGGTAATGCTAATAAAAAATTGATCCGGATTATCGTTTAACAGGCGCTTTGCTGACTGCGTATTGCTCGCAATTGTCACCCCCACTGGCAAGCTGTTTTCGATTATCTGCTTCAGCGATAAGGCATACTCAGCATCAGAATCTAAAAGCAGTACATTGAATTTAGTTTTGGCTGCATGAGATCTTGGCGTAGCTCTTAAGTTTCTCTTTTGCATATGCTTTCAGACCCATTAAGTTGACATACATAGTCTATAAGACGTTAAACCAATTCAATTTATCACGCAACTGCACAACTTCACCAACAATAATTAAGCTAGGCGGTTTTAATTGGGCAGCCTCAACTTTTTCAGCTAAATCTTGTAGCGTTGCCGAGACTACTTTTTGTCGTTGCGTAGTGCCTTGCTGCACGACTGCAGCAGGCATTGTGGCCGGCACGCCATGTTCAATTAGTTTCTCACAAATCTGGTTAAGCCCTACCAAGCCCATATAGATCACCACCGTTTGCTTAGGCCGTGCCATAGCGGTCCAATCCAAATCTACGGTGCCATCTTTCAGGTGGCCCGTGATGAACAAGCAGGCTTGCGCATAATCACGGTGAGTCAGTGGAATACCGGCGTAGCTGGAAACGCCGTTAGCGGCAGTAATACCAGGCACCACCTGAAACGGAACGCCATGGTCCATTAAGGTTTCAATCTCTTCGCCGCCACGCCCAAAAATAAACGGGTCACCGCCTTTTAGCCGTAATACACGTTTACCTTGTAGCGCTAATTTTGCCAGCAACTCATTAATTTCTTCTTGCGGCATGGTATGCTGATCGCGTGATTTCCCGACAAAAATTAACTCAGCGTCACGCCGCACCAGTTCCATCACCTCTGGGCTTACTAATTTATCGTACACACACACATCGCATTGCTGCATCAACCTGAGCGCCCTGAACGTCAGCAAATCCGGGTCTCCCGGGCCACCTCCGACCAAAAACACTTCACCTTGATTGGCGGTTGCATCGGCATCATTTAAAATATCCTGCAACAATTCGCGCGCGGCCTGTTCTTGCCCAGACAACACCCGCTCCACCATTGGCCCTTGCAGTACACCTTCCCAAAAACGGCGGCGCAGTTGGGTGGTAGCAAATTTATCTTTCACCTGTTCGCGAAACTCACCGGCAATGGCTGCGATGCGGCCATAGCTTGCAGGTAGCATGGTCTCAATCTTGGTACGGATATAACGTGCCAGCACTGGCGCATTACCTTCACTAGAAACCGCAATGACTACCGGGCTGCGGTCAAT
>JAKFEP010000106.1:0-11168 GCA_036675645.1 Methylotenera sp.
GACTCTTCGATAACTGCAGGGCGAATAGATAAAATCTTGCCTTGTAACAGACTGCGGGCTTTGTTGCCAAAGGTCATATGGATCACACCTTTGTCTACCGTCAAATTACTCACCAAATTACTCACTACTTTATCGGGTGCGGGTAAGCCTGCCGCCTGATTATCTGCCGGTAAAGTTTTGGTCGCTTTCCATTGTGCGGTAGCGGGCTCTTTTGCCGCTTCAGCCAAAGGAATGGCTGCTGCCACTTGTTCGCGGATAATCCGCTCGATTCCCGATGGAACTGCAATCATCGCCAGAATGGCTAAAATCGCCACTACTACCATCATCTCAACTATCGTAAAACCTGTTGTAAAGCCTCTTAATTTCATTTAATAAAAATCCTTTTTTCGTTCACACAATTTGCTACTAAGACTATTTGTCCGTCATTTGCCGCATACGTTCAAATAAACAGATTGCAGTTGCGGCAGCGGCGTTAAGAGACTCGACCGCCCTATTATTACTTTGATTCATTGGAATAGAAATTAGTTTACTGCACGCCTCTATGGTTTTCATGCTTAAACCCGCGCCTTCGTTGCCCATCACAAAAGCACAGGCATGGCTTAAATCTTGGCTATATAACGATTCGCCCTGCATCGTCGTTGCGTAAGTAGTGCCGTTAAAGGCTTGCAGTTGTGTGCTTAAATCGGCGTTTTCAATGATCGGCAATACAAATTGCGCACCCTGCCCGCCGCGTAGCGCTTTGGGAGACCATGCATCAGTACAGCCTTTACTTAAATAAACCGCGTCCACTCCTGCAGCTGCAGCGGTGCGCAGCATACTGCCTAAATTACCCGGGTCTTGGATATCTTCCAACATCAGCACAAATGCCGTTTTTTCTGGCAGCACAATATCAGGCGTTCTTACCAGCGCTAAAATCCCGGTACTGCTAGCCACCGGTGTCAACTCTGCAAACATCAGCGTTGGCAACATCATGGTGTTTACTTCAGACAAGGTTTGCATCAGGTTGGTTGCTTCGCGTGAGCTTTTACCTTCAGGGATAATGACCAGCTCCGGCTCGCCAAAGGCTTGGCAATACCCCTCGATCAAATGCACGCCATCCAGCAGTGTTTTGCCCTCAGCGCGGCGCTCACGTGCATTATCTGCCAGTTTTTTTAACTGTTTAAAAACGGGGTTATCACGCGAGATAATATGCTTAAAAGATTGGTCTGTACTCATACTCACATTCTAACGCAAGCCACTTGTAAGCTTGTAGCACTTAGGCCATAAATTTACGATTGATTAAACCTTGCCTAAGTAGATTTTATTTTGCTTTATAATACGCACATGGCTAAAACACTCGATTTAGAACGCATTTTAAGTAGACAAGGTTTCGGCACACGCAAGCAATGCCGCATTATGATTATCAACGAAGAAATCACCGTAAATGGTGAAATGTGCGATGACCCAGACACAGAATTTTCGCTGGAAAATTTAAGCTACACAGTCAAAGGCGAAGCTTGGGATTACAAAGAGAAATCTTATTTAATGATGCACAAACCCGCCAATTACGAGTGCTCGCATAAAACGCAACATCACCCCACCATTTACAGCTTGCTGCCGCACCCGCTGGTTGAACGCGATGTGCAATGCATTGGCAGGTTGGATGAAGACACGACCGGGCTAATTTTGATTTCGGATGATGGGCAATTTATCCATAAAATGAGCTCACCCAAGCACAAAGTACCAAAAATTTACGAAGTCACCTGCAAACATCCTGTCTCAGAAGCTAATATCGATGCGCTACTTGAAGGAGTTAAATTGGTTGATGAAACCGAAACAATCGCTGCATTAGCTGTAGAACAAATCAGCGAGCGCATCATCCACATGACCTTAGCCGAAGGCAAATACCACCAAGTAAAACGCATGGTGGCTGCTATCAGCAACCGTGTGGAAGCTTTAAAGCGTATTCAAATTGGTGAGTTAAAACTGCCAGATGATTTGAAACAAGGCGAATGGCGGTGGTTAAGTCAGAGTGATATGATGAAATTAGGAAGCCATAACCAAAATTAACAAAATAGGTCATTAATAATTAATTTCGCCAAAAAATTGGTGTGTTAAAAACAATCAATCAACTTACCAGGATAAAAATGAATAATATACAACTCGACGACACTATCAAACGCTCTATTAAAATACGAGAAAAATATCATCTCTTAGAGGAAAAATTCCATGGAAATCAGTGGACGGTCGAAGAGGATGCTCTGGCTTTTTTAACTGATGCTGGTTTAATTGGGCGATTGACTATGTCTCAACAAGGAAGGTGGCCAACTGATGATGAAAGTTTGTCGCAACTAAAGCACAAACTTGGAGAGTGCATATGGTGGATAGTTGTTTTGTCTGACCGGATGGGACTAGATGTTAACGAGATTGTTGACACCTTTCTAATTAATACAGAGAAAAAATTAAACATTTCTTAGCACCCAGGAATGAATTTAAATACTCTTAGTGCTCATCATTGATATCTTTTGAAAGCGCGCCATTTAAGGCAAACCATGAGAATTTTTAGCCTAATGATTTTTGTCCTGTTAACCGCTTGCATTAAAGAAATGCCACCGGCTGCCAAAGACAGTGTCGTACAAAGCGTAGATGCTAACCAGTATTTAGGTACTTGGTACGAAATCGCGCGGTTAGACCACAGTTTTGAGCGCGGTTTAGAGCAAGTCACCGCCAACTATAGCTTAGATAAAGATGACAGCATTAAAGTGGTGAATCGCGGTTATAACCCAGGAGCCAAAGAGTGGAAAGAGGCAATTGGCAAAGCCTTGTTTGTAGATGCCGCCAATGCTGACGGCTCTCGCACTGGGCGGCTTAAAGTGTCATTCTTTGGCCCATTTTATGGTGCTTACAACATTATCGAGCTAGACAAGCCTTACTACAACTATGCGATGGTGAGTGGTGGTGAAGATTATTTATGGATATTGTCTCGCACGCCACAACTCACCTACCCCATTAAGCAAGAGTTGATTGCCCGCGCCAAACATTTGGGTTATGCCACAGAGAAGCTGATATATGTGAAGCAAGCCAATCAAGTGGAGTATGAATCTGGAAGGCACGTCATACATTAAGTTAGCAAGCATTTAGGTTGAAAAATAAAAAGTCGCCAGAATTGGCGACTTTTTATTTACAGCAGATACTTTAAATTTAGCTTCTAACCTGTAAGCCGTTGTTTACAGATTTAACGCCTTCAATTCCAGAAACCACTTCCTCTGCTTTAGTCTTAGCCGCTTCGTTATCTACTAGCCCACTTAAAGTCACTTCACCCTGACGGGTTTCTACGCTAATTTGTAAGCTTTTCAGTTCTTTAGTGGCTAATATCTTGGCTTTTGCTTTAGTTGTAATAATGCTGTCATCTATCACCACACCAACTGGTCTTTTTGATGACGTATCAGCTTCTGTATCTGCTGCTGCCATATTAGTGGGTTCTTCATTCATGGTGCTATTACTAACGGCCGCATCAGCTGCAACGCTGGTATTTGCGGCTGTTGCCATTTCTGGCGATTTACCTGTTTTGTAGTAAACATATTCGTTTTGGTCAATGTAACCATCGCGGTTAGCATCTGCCTGGTCAAACGTTTTTTTGTTAAACGCTTGGCCTTTTGATGCTTCGTTACGTAACAGCAAGCCGTTACCAGTGGTATCCAGACGCATAAACTCCTGCACAACAGGGTCCTGCCAATCATTGGAATAGGTTCTCGGGGTGGCTGGTTGCATGGCTGGTTCCATATTAGATTCCATAGCTGGATCCATGGTGGTATTCGCAGCATCCATCGCATCTTCTGCTAGAGCGCTTGTTGAAGTTACACCAAGCACCGAGGCGATGGCCACGGCGATAACCCAAGTTGAAGGCCTAACTTTCTTCATTGATTTTTTCATAATATTGCTCCTGTAATTTGTACACGCATAAATGCAGAGGTTTACATGATAGGCAATCCAGAATATAAAGATATCCAGTAAAGGCTGAATATGCTGTCAGCAATAGACTACAAGCAGCTCTAACTTATTGAGTAAAAACAATTAATGGGGCCTAAAACGACAAAAAGGCCGCACACCTGAGATGTGCAGCCTCTAGCCAATACGGCAATATTAAAACTTAGTTTTAAAAACTTTAACTTTTAACGACTATGCCGTTCTTAACAGATTTAACGCCATCAATTTTTGACACGATTGTTTCCGCTTTTAATTTTGATATTTCGTCATCAACAAAGCCGCTTAAAATCACGACACCGTTAAAGGTTTTAACGCTGATTTGTAAGCTTTTTAAATCTTTCTCAGCCAAAAGTTCGGCTTTAGCTTTAGAGGTAATGAGGCTATCAGAAGCCACTCTTTTAGCTGCTTGCTTTTGAGCACCTGATTTATAGCTGACAAACTCATCTTGATTGAGTGAACCGTCACTGTTGCTATCTGCTTTTACAAAATGGCCTTTAGTAAAAAATTTATCATTATAGAATTCAGCTTCGCTGAGTTGCGAGTTTGAATCGATATCTAATTTTTTAAATTCTGTTTCCAATGTGTACTTGTCATCTTTATTAATAGCATCCGTATCGAAGGCAAACGCATGCAGGCTAGTAACCCCAACAGCCAGCGTCATCGCGTATGTAATAGATTTGGTTGATAATATTTTCATTTAATTAACTCCGAATAAATAGGTGAACAACACAAACTAGACCTTTATTTGCATTGGTGGTTCGCTATGTTACGCAGGAGGAAGGGTTTAAAAAGTCCAACTTATACTGATTGTCATGTCAGATACGGACTACGTAAGTCCGTAATTTATGCTTCAGGCAAATCGAAATCTATTGGCAGAATCACACGGGTTAGTACGCCTTTACCCGGTTCACTTATTACTTCTATATGCCCGCCAATCGCTAATACACGATGTTTCATACCAGACAAGCCATGCGTATTGCCATTTAGGGCTTTCAGATCCATACCGACACCATTATCTTCAATTTCCAATTTAATATGCTTTGAATCAATAATCATATCTACCGAAATCTTAGTGGCTTTAGCATATTTATTGGCGTTATTCAGTGTTTCTTGCACAATGCGATAAACAACCAAACTAAGGGTTTCATTCAGTTGGGTATTTTCATCTGGTAAGTTTAAAGTCAATTCCCATTGGTTACGTTCAGCAGCGTCATTAATTAAAGATTGTAGCGCCGGCCAAAATCCAAATGTTGTCAATATAGATGGGTGCAACTCTTGCACGATATTGCGTTTGTATTCAATACCTTGATCGAGATAGGTACTGCTTTTTCGGAGCTTAGTCGCAATTTCTTTGGCAATATCAAGGTCCATATCTTTTGTTTTCTTAATGACCCAGGCTATATCCATCTTGGTTGCCGTAAAAATGGAGCCCAATTCATCATGCAACTCACGTGCTAGCTTCTGTCTTTCACGCTCAACATCCGCCTGGTAATCAAAGGCCAAACTCCGCAATAACTTTGTTTGCTCTTTCAGCTTTTCTTCATAAAACACATTTTCCTGTAACACCCGTCGCTGTAACTCACTTTTTATCTTTAATTCTTTCAATAGTTGCCTAATCACCAACACAACAAGACATATCAAGATTAAGGCGCCAGCGACAATCGACATACGTGCAATTGCAATCGTATTTTGCCGCTGTAACTCCAATTCGGCTAATTTTTTGTTCTGTTTCTTAATAACGAAATTGGTGTAATCCATGAAGCGCTTCATTTCCACCAAGCCTTCATCCAAGTTCGTAACTTGCCTAGCTTCATTTGGCTTACCGGTCCTCATTAAATTGACCGTCACTTTCATTTCTGCAGCTTTTGCTTCTAAACTTGCAGAAATAGCTTTTAACCAGTCTCTTCCTTCCATCTGTTCTTTGCCTGAGGAAGTGCGAATAATCAACGTTTCAATTTTACCGATATCTTCTCTGGCATCACTCATCGCCCTGTTAAACGGCTCAATGTAAGCATCTCTTTTTGTAAACAAATAACCGCGTTGGGCACTCTCTGCTTTATATAGATTCGTTTTTAGGTCATGCAAGGTCACAACATTGGTCCTGATTTGTCCAATCATGGCGCTTTGGCGATCAAGCGTCTGTATCCAGCTATCGCTGTAAATCACCGAGAGCATAGTAACAACCATCGCCATAGCCAGCATGGAGATGGTGCGGCCTCCTAATAAAGCTACAAGCTTCTCAAACCAGCGCCATAACAGGTCGGGTGAGTTCTTAATAAATTGCCAGATTCGGTTCAATTGTTGTCGTCACTTTCTTACATCAAAATAAGAGGATACCTGCTTAAAGCATTAGCTCATCATTTGCACACTAGAGGCCTAGATTAGCAAAAGGATTAACCGTGTTGTATTACGCCCTGCTTTTTTTTGTGATTGCCATTATTGCTGGCTTGCTGGGATTTAAAGATGTTGAATCTGGCGCTAATAAAATCGCTAGATTTTTCTTTTTCCTTTTTATAATCCTAGCATTATTTGTGGTTGCTGCAATCGTTTTTGGTATTAACTTGGCTTTCTAACCATGGCTTACTAACAATGCTTGTAAGTGCATTCCTACAGCAGTATCGGAAAAAGGTGGCTGATTTATTTTAATCTATACCTGTAGAGTTGCATTGTGCATTAAGAACACTTAATTATTATTATATTGAAGGGAAAAAATATGCTGCATTACACCGTTGTATTTTTAGTTATCGCCATTATCGCCGGTGTATTCGGCTTTGGTGGCATCGCCGCCGGTGCAACTGAAATTGCAAAAATTCTATTTTTTGTATTTTTAGCCATCACTATCATTTCATTTATATTGGGTAGAAAAGGTTGATTAACCTTTGAACCATATTTTTCATCAAGAAGGAAATATTATGTTTAACACCAACAAAGAAGATGATTTAAAAGACAAAGCTGCACATTTAGCAGATACAACAAGAAAAAATATAGATAAAACCGCATCTGACATCAAACGTAGCGCCGAAGATATTGGCCAAAACTTGCAGGAATCTGCGGCTCAAAGCAAACATGAAGCACTAGGTGTGGTTAATAGCCTGAAAAACTTATTAGCACAATACGCAAGCTCAACTAACGTAAATGCCCTAAAAGAGCAAATCTTGGATAAAGCTTACGAATTAAAAGGAACCGTTACGGATGAAGTTGCTCACGCTTACCAAGTAAGTAAAGACCGCACAGTGCATACCGTGCAAGAAAAACCTTTGATTAGTTTAGGCTTAGCAATTGGCGCGGGCTTACTACTAGGTTATATTCTGGGAACAAAAAATTCATCTAAAGAATAATAGAGAAACAACTATGTGGAACACTGCACTTAAATTGGTTGGTGAGTTATTGATTGCCAAATATTTACGGAATCGTATTTTGCACGCAGGAGATGACTCAAGTAGCAAGGCACGCAACCAATTTGGTGCAGTCAAACAAAGCTTGGCGGCGTTGATTGAAAGCCACGCCGCCCTGTTTAAAGCGCAGTTTCATACAGATATGCAGCGTGTGGCAAAAAGCTTATTAGGCCTAGCCTTTATGTTTTTTGCCATACTGTGTTCTGGCTTAACCGCTTTGATGTGGTTATTCGCTACCGCTTGGAACAGCTCAAACCGAGAGATTATTTTAGGAACCGTAATGATTTTACCTTTACTGATTGCCGGCGGCATCTTTCTGGCAATTCGCCACACTTGGAAAAAACAACCTCTTTTTGCAAAATCTATGGTACAAATTGAAAATGATTGGCAAGTATTTAGAGATGGCCTCGATGGCACCGCAGATACTTCAGATGATGCCAATCGCTAACCCACCACTGGATTTTAAACAATGAAAAATGTGTTACTGGTAGACGATCACGGTATTGTACGTCAAGGCTTAAGAAATCTGATTGCACTTGAAACTGACTTAACCGTGGCGGGTGAAGCCGCATCTGGATTAGAGGCTATTAAACTAGTGCGTTCAAATAAATATGATGTGGTAGTGCTGGATATTTCGATGCCAGACAAAAATGGCGTTGATACTTTGCACGACTTAAAACATGTTGCGCCCAATTTACCCGTGCTTATTTTAAGTGGTTATGCCGAAGCACAATACGCGCTTAACTTGATTCGTAATGGTTGCAAAGGTTATTTATCAAAAGACGCTGATTCAGATGAAATCATCAAAGCCATTCGCACTATTGCCAATGGTAAACGTTATATTTCAGCCGAGCTGGCAGAATTAATGAGTGAGCAACTAAGTCACCCGAGTGAAAAACAATTACATGAAACGCTGAGCGACCGCGAATTTCAGGTGTTTTTTAAATTGGCCAGTGGCTCCAGCCCCACTGAGATTGGCGTTGAACTTAATATTAGCGTAAAAACGGTAAGTACTTATAGAACCCGTATATTAGAAAAAATGAGTCTTAAAACCAATGCGGATTTAACCTATTACGCCATTAAAAATGGATTAATCGCATGATGCTGTTATCATCAAAACTTGTAGGCATTTGTAAGAAGAAACCTGATATGCACGCAGTACTCGGCGCGGTAGAATATAATATAATTTATACTAATGAGGCGCTAGCGCCAATGTCCCTTCATTCAACCCCACCTGACACTGGTGAAGAAAATAGCAAGCAAGTGAAATCGTCGAAACAGATGAAGATGTTGCTGGTTGAAGACTCCAAACTGCTGCGCTACATTTTATTTGATGCCATCAACCACTTAGAGAATGTCACCGTTGTTGGCACTGCCACCACGCAAAAACAGGCTATTGATTTATTAAATGAAACTGAATTCGATATCGTGTTGTTAGACATTGAGTTGGCACAAGGTAACGGCTTCGAGGTGATTAAACATTTACAGCAAGCAGACTACGCATTTAAACAACCTATCATGTTGATGTTGACAAACCATGCGCATCCGCATTACCGCAATTTAGCAAAAACTTTAGGCGTTCCTTATTTCTTCGACAAATCGATGGATTTTGATTTGGCGATTGATGCAATTGAGTTAGAAGCAGACCGCTTTTCAAATGCTCAACATTAAATGCGTATGCCTGATATATTCTAAGTATGTTGAATATTCAGACATGGGAACTGACTAGCTACATCGTCACTGCATTTGGCCTGCCACTAGGCATTTTTGCTTTTATCTGGCAACAGCGCAAAGAGCGTGAAAATGAAGAAGAAGCCGTTTATCAACTGTTATCTGAAGCCTATACCGATTTTTTGAAGCTGGTCATGCAAAACCCCGACTTAAAATTGCGCTCTCAAGTTGGGATGAGTGATTTAACCGAAGAACAGCATGAGCGTATTTACGTGATTTTTGAAATACTCATCTCGCTATTTGAGCGTGCGTATTTGTTGGCGTATGAAGACAATATGACAGGCAAACAATTGCGTAGATGGGCATCGTGGGATGATTACATGCGGGAATGGTGCCAACGCGACGACTTTAAATTCAAGCTGCCCCGCTTACTGCAAGGTGAAGATGCCGATTTTGCAGCTTATATCCAAAAAATCGCAAATGAAGAAAAAGCTAACTATCAAGAAGCATTAAGTAACGGAAATTGATATGAATATCTATGAAGCACTCAGAGAAAGCCATGTCACTCAAAGAGAGTTATGCGCCGACTTATTGGCCAGCGAGCCCGATATCAATGCGCGCAAACAATTATTCAAGCGTTTAAAAGTAGAGCTAGAAGCCCATGCCGCTGCTGAGGAGCGCTTTTTGTATTGCCCAATCATCATGGAAGACGCGGGCCTATCCATATCACGCCATGCGCTGTCTGAACATCACGAAATGGAAGAGATGATGGAAGAGCTCACCACCAATGACCCCACTACACAGGGTTGGTTAACGCGTGCAAAAGCATTGTGTGAAAAGGTAAACCATCACCTAGATGAAGAAGAAAACGGTTTCTTTCAGCAATCCGGAAAAATTCTAACTGAAGCACAAAAAAATAAATTAGCTAAAAATTATCTGGCAGATTACAACCGACTTAAAATAAAATACGCCAGTTAAGTTAAATACACTAGTTAACTTTTGTACTAACTCAGGTTAATTGCAATGACGAAATGTTTTTAGTTATCAAATCACTCCCCAAAATATAGCCTATCGCTCACTTTTAATTTTTTACTTTATTAGAGGATCATCATGCAACATACATTACCTGAATTACCCTATGCAACCAATGCATTAGAGCCTTATATTTCTGCTGAAACCATTGCCTATCACTATGGAAAACATCACCAAACGTATGTGACCAACTTGAATAAGCTGATCAAAGATACTGAATTTGAGAATTCAAGTCTGGAAGAAATTGTCAAAAAGTCATCAGGCAAAATTTTTAACAATGCTGCACAAGTTTGGAATCACACGTTTTACTGGAATGGCTTTAAAGCCAATACAGGAATGACAGCACAAGAACCGCTTCGCTCTGGAAAGTTAGCAGATGCCATCAATGCCAAGTGGGGGTCTTTCGATGATTTTAAAAAGGCATTTACACAAACTGCAGTCGACACTTTTGGTGCGGGATGGGCTTGGCTTGTCAAACTGCCTGATGGTAGCCTGGATATCGTGTCTACCAGCAATGCTGCCACACCTTTAACTGGCAGTGCCAAGCCACTCTTGACATGCGATGTCTGGGAGCATGCTTACTATATCGACTATCGCAATGTGCGAGCTGACTATGTCGAAAAATTCTGGAACATTGTTAACTGGGATTTTGTAGAGAAAAACTTTGCAGGCTAGTGCTTGCTGGGCTGGTTAACGCTCTTTTAAATCGTGCTATTTTTACGCGTTCTACTTTTGGGTCGCGCTTAATTGATAGCCTGCTTTTTTAAAAGCGTTGATCAGCCCATTCTCACCCGCCAAGTGAGATGCACCAACTGCAATAAACACCGGCTTCTCATCAGTGAGTTTTAGTGCACGTTCGGCCATCACCAAGCTGCGTTTATCCAGCAACCTATCTTTTATTTTTGCCCACAAATCAGCAGGCAGCATGCCAGCTGTGACTTTCTCATTCAACGCGGAGATTTTGTCACTGTCGCCTGCTAAGTACACCGCCATCAGGCTTTCAAAATCAGCCACTTTTTGCTCTGGCGTGCGCTTTAATACAGCGCGCAGCATTACCATTTGTTCTTCCATACTGAAATCATCCATCACGCCAAAATGCTCCTT
>JAKFEP010000160.1:0-1512 GCA_036675645.1 Methylotenera sp.
GGCGCAGCCTTAATTCAATTAGGCGGCCCAGCCATGCTGATAGGCTTAGGCGGCGGCGCAGCCAGCAGTATGGATACGGGTAGTAATACTGAGAATCTAGATTTTGATTCTGTGCAACGTGGCAACCCTGAGCTGCAACGTCGCGCACAAGAAGTGATTGACCGTTGCTGGCAACTGGGTGACAAAAACCCGATTTTGAGTATTCACGACGTAGGTGCCGGTGGCATTTCTAACGCTTTCCCTGAATTGGTGAACGATGCGAAAGTAGGCGCACTGTTTGATTTGCGCAAGGTGCATAACGAAGAGCCCGGTATGTCACCGCGTGAGTTGTGGAGCAACGAAGCACAAGAGCGTTACGTGATGGCAGTGTTACCAGAGAATTTAGAAACATTTAAAGCTATATGTGAGCGCGAACGCTCACCTTTCGCCATTGTAGGTTACGCCACTGCAGAACGTCATTTAACCGTTGCGGATAGTCATTTTGGCAATAAGCCAGTCGATATGGATTTGTCAGTTTTACTTGGAAAACCGCCCAAAATGACGCGTGATGTAAAAAGTGCTGCCAAAAAATTAAGCGCTTTTGATAACAGCAAAATCGATATCAAAGACGCGGTGGCGCGGGTATTACGCTTGCCAGGCGTGGCAGATAAAACATTCCTGATTACGATTGGCGACCGTACGGTGACAGGCTTAATCGCACGCGACCAAATGGTGGGGCCATGGCAAGTGCCCGTGTCTGATGTAGCGGTCACCCTAGCTGGCTACCAAACCTATGCAGGTGAAGCCTTTGCCATCGGCGAAAAGGCGCCATTGGCACTGATTAACGCACCGGCCTCTGGTCGTATGGCGATTGGCGAAGCGATTACTAATATCGCAGCTGCAAACATCGAGGATATCAGCAACTTAAAACTCTCAGCCAACTGGATGGCGCCCGCAGGCCATGCGGGGGAAGATGCTGCACTATTTGCAACGGTAAAAGCGGTGGGGATGGAACTGTGCCCGGCACTAGGAATCAGCATTCCCGTCGGTAAAGATTCGATGAGCATGAAAACGGTGTGGAGCGAAGACGGGCAAGATAAAGCCGTTACCTCCCCTATCTCTTTGGTGGTCACCGCGTTTGCTAGTACAGCAGATGCGCGTAAAACATTAACCCCTCAGTTAAGAACAGGGCTTTCTAATCAAAACCTGGGCGAAACCAAGCTCATTTTAATTGATTTAGGTAATGGCAAAAACCGTATGGGTGGCAGCAGTTTGGCTCAGGTGTATAGCCAAATCGGCAACGAAGCACCTGATGTCGATTCGCCAGATCAATTAAAAGTATTTTTTACAGAAATCCAGCGCTTAAATGCGGACGGTAAAATTTTGGCGTATCACGATAGAAGCGACGGCGGCTTATTCACCACACTTTGCGAAATGGCGTTCGCTGGTCGATGCGGCCTGCAGGTCAATGTTCATTCGCCTGCTGGCAATGCTCAAAATAGTGACGCAATCGCCACCCTATTTAACGAAGAG
>JAKFEP010000144.1:0-10700 GCA_036675645.1 Methylotenera sp.
CAAATAAGTTTTCACGCATGCTTTAATACTCTCCAAACCATACTTTAAAGATAAATACAAAGTGAATTGAGTTTCACTTTATGTATAAGGATTCTATCTTTTAGAAGGATTGGTCAATATTAGGCAAGCTCTGAAAACTTGGTAAGCACTCTCCTACAATGAATAAATATAGTTAATAGCTAAAAATTAACTCTGCAAAAACACCCGGATATTACGCGGGTAGACATATACTTTATTACCAACTGCCAAATCCAATTGTAAAAAACGCTCTCTGGTAAGCTCAGATTCAATGATGTCAGATTGGTCGTCGCGTTGCAGTTCCAACCTAACCAAGAGCCCTATCGCGTGGATATAACTCACCACAGCTTCAAAAGCTGGCTTGGTGCCATTCAGCTCTATATGGATTTCGATATCATGTGGACGCACGTAAGCTAAACCCGGACTGTGTTTAGTATTGTGATGCGCATCAATCTTTAAGCCCACGCCACCAATATTGGCTTCGCCTTCATGAATTTGGCTATGAAACTGGTTAACGTTGCCTAGAAATTGATAAACAAAAGGCGACACAGGATGATTATAAACTTCCTGCGGTGAACCAATTTGCTCAATTTGACCTTTATTGATGACGACCACGCGGTCTGATACTTCAAGTGCTTCTTCCTGATCGTGTGTAACAAATATACTAGTGATGTGTAATTCATCATGCAATCTGCGTAGCCAGCGACGCAGCTCTTTTCGGACTTTCGCATCCAGGGCACCAAATGGCTCATCCAGCAATAAAACTTTCGGCTCCACTGCAAGCGCGCGCGCCAATGCAATACGCTGACGCTGCCCGCCTGACAATTGCGGCGGATAACGGTCAGCCAGCCAATCTAGCTGTACCAGCTCTAGCAATTCATGCACGCGTCTTTTGATTTCAGCGTCAGCTGGCCTAGTCTCTTTCGGGCGAACACGCAAACCGAAAGCCACGTTTTCAAATACCGTCATATGACGAAACAGCGCGTAATGCTGGAACACAAATCCCACTTCGCGCTCACGCACTTGGCGTGCGGTAGCGTCTGCTCCATGGAAGTGAATACTGCCAGAATCGGGTGTTTCTAGCCCAGCAATAATGCGTAGCAATGTGGTTTTTCCGCAGCCTGATGGTCCTAACAATGCGACCAACTCACCGCTTGGTACCTCAAGGCTCACATCATTGAGCGCACTGAAGCTACCGAAGTTTTTTCGAATGTTTTTGATTTCAATACTCATATTCAATTCCAGTTCAATAATTTATTTTTTAACAATTTTCTATTAAGATTTTTCATCAATCTCTGCATCGTGCGCTACTTTCCACTCTACAAAGCTCTTCAGCACCAGCGTTACCAACGCCAATATCGCCAGTAGTGAAGCAACTGCAAACGCGGCTGCATAGTTGTATTCGTTATATAAAATCTCGACGTGAAGCGGCAAGGTATTGGTTAGGCCGCGAATATGTCCGGAAACAACAGACACTGCGCCAAACTCGCCCATGGCACGGGCGTTGGTTAAAATAACCCCATATAGCAAGCCCCATTTAACATTGGGTAGAGTGATGCGCCATAGAATCTGCCAGCCAGAAGCGCCCAGCACCAAACCTGCTTCTTCTTCCTCTTTACCTTGCGCTTGCATCAATGGGATGAGCTCGCGCGCAACAAACGGAAACGTCACAAAAATGGTCGCCAAAACAATACCCGGAATCGCAAAAATCACTTTAACGTCATAGTCCATCAAAGTGGGACCCACCCAGCCTTGCAAGCCGAAAATCAGCACATAGATTAAACCCGCAATCACAGGTGAAACCGCAAATGGCAAGTCAATTAAGGTGATGAGTATACTTTTGCCACGAAACTCAAATTTTGCGATTGCCCAAGCTGCAGCCACCCCAAATACCAAGTTAAGCGGTACAGCAATGGCAGCTGCGATCAATGTGAGCTTGATGGACGACAGTGCATCAGGATCAACCAATGCAGTAATATAAGTATCAAACCCTTTGCGTAAGGCTTCTGTAAAAACCGCCGCTAATGGCACGATTAAAAACAAGGTTAAAAAGGTTAATACAATGCCAATGAGCGTCCAACGCACCCATACTGGCTCAGATGTGGCCCTGCTGCGAGCAACTTTATTTTGGTAATTACTATACTGAGAGGTTTGTGTCGTCAGCAGCGAAGTGGAAATGGACATAAATTGTTCCTAATTTATTCTTAATATAATGAGCGCTTAATTGTTCGCAGTTGCGCGTCGATTAACCCACCATTGCAAACCGTTAATCGCAAATAGCAGTAAAAATGAAATAACCAGCATCACTACGGCAACGGCTGTAGCGCTTGCGTATTCATATTGTTCGAGTTTGGTGATAATAATCAGAGGCGTGATTTCTGAGACAAAAGGTACGTTACCTGCAATAAAAATTACCGACCCATATTCACCGATCGCCCTTGCAAAGGCTAGGGCAAACCCAGTGAGTAATGCTGGCCAAATTGCGGGGAAGATGATTTTTGAGAAGGTCTGCCAACGATTAGCACCCAAACTGGCAGCTGCTTCTTCTGTTTCAGCTTCCAAATCTTCTAACACCGGCTGCACAGTACGTACTACAAATGGCAAGCCAATAAAGGTAAGCGCTACGATTACGCCGATGGGCGTGAATGCGACCTTAATGCCGAGCGGTTCTAGCCATTGGCCAATCCAGCCATTGCCTGCATATACTGCAGTTAAAGCGATACCGGCCACCGCAGTTGGTAATGCAAAAGGTAAATCCACCAGTGCGTCAATAATCTTTTTCCCTGGGAAAGTGTATCGCACCAATACCCAAGCGGTTAATAGACCGAATACCGCATTAATTAAGGCGCCAATCAACGAGGCGCCAAAGGTGAGTTGATAGGAAGCCACTACCCGGGGTGCCGTGACAACTGACCAAAATTCACTGAAACTTAATTCAGTCGTTTTAATAAATGCCGCTGATAGTGGGATAAGCACAATCAAGCTTAAATAAAAGATGGTAAATCCAAGCGATAAATTAAAGCCGGGAAGTACGTTTTTTTGTTTTGCCATATAAAAATCAATCCAACAATTATGTTTAAGCCGCTTCAAGCTTGTTAGCAGAAGTTTTAAATAAATCCGTATTTTGCAATTCTTTCGCGGCTACTGCTTTACCAAGAAAATTGCCTTGCAGCAATTTGGCGCCACTTTCTACTGCAATATTCAACTGTGATTGGGTTTCAACTCCCGCAATCACCGCGCGTGCATTAAGTGCTTTGATGCCGTCAACCAGGCTTGGTAATATTTTGTACAGATGATCATTGGTCTCTGCTTGTTGAATCAAGCTTGTATCCAGTTTGACAAAATCCGGTGCCAATTTCCATAAACGATCGATGTGTGAATGGGCATTGCCAAAATGGCTAATTGCGATGCGATAACCGCGATCACGGTAATTATTAACCGCTTCAATCAGTTGTTTATCTTGCGTCACCAGACCTTCATCGATCTGGATCACAATGCGCTCGGTTGGTACTGAATTGGCGTGTAAAATACGTTCAAACACTTTGCCGTGTGCGCTTACAGAAATCAGAAGATTTGGATGCACGGCTAAGAACAATAGGCCATTTTCCGCATAAATCTGTTTAAAATTTAACACATGCAAGGCGCGACTGACGCGATCAAACTGCACTAATTTGCCTGATTCTTCGGCATAGCTATAGGCAAATTCTGACGTGCTCGCCAACTCTCCGCCTAGAGAGGGTCTTAATAGCGCCTCATGGCCAAACAAATCGCCTACACCGCTGTCATAAATCGGCTGAAACGCACTGTTTAACTGCATTCCCAAGAAAGTGCTGTTAAATTCACCAGTAGATTGTTCAGCTAAGCCATATTCATCTAAATCTAAAAATAATGATTCTTTTAGCTGTAACCTAAGCCGCTCGATATGGGTATCAGCAATTTTCAAGGTTTTATTTTTAGGGTCTGCCATTTTTTATCCTTATAACTTTTTTATTGTTAATGATTCGTCGTCGTGTCATTACTTGGCGTAAATCGAATCAAAAGTTCCACCATCCGCAAAGTGCGTTTTCTGCGCTTCTGTCCAACCACCAAACACCTCATCTACACTAAATAATTCAATTTTCTTAAAGTCTGCCTTATGTTTTGCCGCCACAGTTGCCAAACTTGGCCTGATGTAATGCTTGGCAGCAATTTCTTGCCCAGCTTCAGAATAGTGAAAATTCGCATAAGCCTGGGCAAGTGCTCGTGTTTTGTGCTTATCCACATATTTATCAACCACTGCGATTGGGTTTTCCGCCAAAATGCTGGAGCTTGGGTAGATCACATCAAATTTGTCACCCAATTCTTTGTTAATTAAATGCACCTCATTTTCAAAGGTGAGTAGCACGTCGCCAATCTCGCGCTGTGCAAAAGTCGTGGTAGCGCCGCGGCCACCGGTATCGAGTACAGGTACATTTTTAAATAGCTTGGCCACAAAATCTTTAGCTTGAGCCTGATCACCGCCATTTTTGAGGGCATAGCCCCAAGCGGCTAAATAGCTATATTTACCGTTACCTGAAGTTTTAGGATTTGGAATGACGACGGCAGTACCAGGTTTTACTAAATCGTTCCAGTCTTTAATCTGCTTCGGGTTGCCTTGACGAACTAAAAATACGATAGTGGATGAAGTTGGCGAGCTGGCATTGGGCAAGCGTTTTTGCCAATCTTTGGGGATTAACTTGGCTCGGTCATGCAAAATATCAATATCGGGCGCTTGGTTCATGCTGATAATATCGGCTTCAAGACCATCAGCAACCGAACGCGCCTGTTTGCTGGAACCGCCATGCGATTGATTAATCGTGACAGTTTCACCCGTTTTCTGTTTCCAGTATTCAATAAATGCAGGATTTAAGTCTTTATAAAATTCGCGCGTAACATCATATGAAACATTCAGCAAAGCGCTATCTGCCAACGCATTGCTAGATAAAAGCACCGTTGCAGAAATCAATGCACTGAATAAAACATTTTTTTTGAACATGGTGGTCTTTGCTAAGTTAAATTTGAATACACGCACTTTACGCAATGACTCAAATAATGTAAAAGAATAATAAATGATATATTTATAATCAAATGTTATATAAAAATGAGAGCCAATCAGCGATTAAATGACTTGCAGTCGCTCTTTTATCTGGTGTACATTTTTTAATCGGTTGCGCAATGCCGCGGAACCATTCGGTGTATAAATCACTTTAATACCGCGTTTCATGGCATCTTTTTTTACTTTATGGGTAATTGAATGGCTAATCCAATTAGTTACCATCACAATGATCTTAGTGTCGAACGGAATCACCTTATTGCTATCGCCAGCTTTACGGCCAGACCAGTGATTGATTTCAGTAATACCGTGATTGACAATGACTTGCTTGATGGCATCTATTTGATCGCCGCCGACTATTAATGCTGAACTCATGATGAGAGTCTCCTGCTTAATCAGGCAGAGCCGGATTTTGTCCAACCCTGCCTAGTTTGTTTTTAATGATTACTTCTGATAAACCTGATCAAAGGTACCGCCATCAGAGAAGTGGGTTTTTTGTGCTTTTTGCCATCCGCCAAACTTTTCATCAATTTTGATCAAATTGACTTTAGGAAACTGGCTTTCATATTTCTTGGCTACCGATGCCAAGGTTGGACGGTAGTAATTTTTGGCTGCAATTTCTTGGCCTTCTTCAGTGTATAAATACTCTAAATAAGCTTTGGCAACTGCTTCAGTACCATGTTTTTTTGCAAATTTATCTACAACAGTCACCGGTGGTTCAGCCAAGATAGAAAGTGAAGGAATAACGATTTCAAATTTACCAACGCCTAATTCTTTTTGCGCTAAGAAAGCTTCGTTTTCCCAGGCCAGTAATACATCACCAATACCACGTTCTACAAAAGTCGTTGTAGAACCACGCGCGCCGGTATCAAGCACTGGAACGTTTTTCAACAACTTACTAACGAACTCTTTCGTTTTAGCTTCATCACCGCCGTATTTTTTGTGTGCAAACGCCCAAGCTGCTAGGTAGTTCCAACGTGCACCGCCTGATGTTTTAGGGTTAGGTGTAATCACAGAAATACCGGGCTTTACTAAGTCATCCCAATCCTTAATGCCTTTAGGGTTACCTTTGCGCACCAGCAATACAATGGTTGAAGTGTAAGGCGAGCTATTATGTGCCAAGCGTTTTTGCCAATCTTTAGGAATCAATTTACCTTTTTCGTAAAGTTGGTCTACGTCATAAGCCAGTGCTAGGGTTGCCACATCGGCGTCCAGTCCATCAATAATGGCACGGGCTTGTTTGCCAGAGCCACCATGTGAAGCTTTAATCGTGACTTTATCGCCAGTTTTTTCTAACCAATATTTGCTGAACGCAGCATTGAAATCTTGGTAAAGCTCGCGTGTCGGGTCATACGATACGTTGAGTAAATTGATATCTTTAGCAGATGCCGAGATTGGTGCCGTAATGCTTAATGTGGCTGCCAACAAGGCAATCGTTAATAATGATTTCTTCATGTTTAATCCTTTAATAGTTGAATTGTGTTAAATGTTTTTAAATTTTTATTTAGCAGCAACAAGTCATTTTTATATCCTTCAAATTTCTTATCAGATTAAATTAGAATGCAACTTGAAGGCGCGCAAGAATCGCTTCTTCGCTTTCACGGTCGCGTACGTTGCTACCAGTTGCATTTGCATTGCCACCAATAGCTGCAGGGCTTATGTCACCGCCGTCAAAGCTTGTATGCTCATAATTCAACTGAATTTTTGCATTTTGATTTAGATACCAATTCACACCCGCTGTCCAAGATTTAGCGGATTTCGCACTTCTAGAAGCATCAGAGTAAGCCAAACCAGCTGCTTGGGCTGCTGTTGAGGTTGGACCAAACTCTGCAGCATTGGCGCCACTTGCATTTTTAAAGGTATCTTCATCTAAATTAATCTCACTGTATCGTGCGACCAATTCCCAAGCACCCCAGCCGCCTTTATCTAAGTCAAAATCATTTTTCGGTTTCACGCCTTTAAATGAAGCATCTTCACCGGTGATTAAATAAGAGCCGGCAATTTGCCAGGCATCGTGTTTTAATTTTCTATTGGTGTTATCAAGCACGCCATTAAAACCAGCAGGTATCGCACCGCCTGCGGCAGGTGAACCACCAACAGCTTTGCTTACATCTTGCGATACTCGGGCGTATTCCGTAATTAAACCGAATGGACCGTAGTACCAGTTAGCTTGTGGGGCAATACGTGTGCGACTGCCATCTGCAACGACACCGCCGCCATAACGGAAAAATGTTTGTTGCCCATTTGTGACATAGCTAGGCAGACCATTTCGAGTGGCATCTGCGGCACTTGAGTCGGTGAAATTCAAATTCTTCTCACCATCGATATTAGTAAAAGTACCCGCAATACCAATACCTAAACCAGCTAGTGCATTAGTTTCATCTTTAAAAGGGTTGGCAAATATGCGTGCTGTAAATTCTTTGTTGCCTTCAAACTCGCTGCCAGAGCTAATATTGCCGCCATCTACAACCCCGTTATTTATACCAAAGGCGTAATTCAGCTTTTCGCCAAAAATATCACCGTAGAGCGATATGCCCACATCACGATTCGGCAAAATTGCATTGGTTACATAGCTACGCTCGACAAACTTAATATCACCCCCACTTTGTAAGCGCTCCAAACCAACGAACGGCTTATATTTACCTGCACGGATTTTGAATGCAGGGTCTAACCTTGCATCTAGGTATGCGTCTACAATTACAGAATTACCGTTACCAAAGTCTGGTGTAAAACGATAGTCGTATTTACCGAGAACCGTGCCTTCAATCGTTGGGCGCACGCGGCGCAATAAAGCGGTATCGTTCGCATCATGAAATCCATCTGCATCAAGTGTCCCTGCGCGGCCATTAGAGCGGCCTCTTACATCATTAGCACCTTGTTGATATGAGCGGTAGTCGGCCTGTAATAAACCGCGCAGTTTGATCACGTTTTTGCCATCAGCTGACTCTAAGCCAAACCCTTTTTCGCTGGCTTTCACCACTGGTGTGGTTTTCTTGGCAGCAGCTGCTTCTTCCTCAGTTAGTTCCCCTTTACGCGCCAATACTTTTACTTGTTGGCTTAGCTCCTGTACCAAGCCACGTAGCTCTTCTAGTTCTGTACTGTCATTCGCAAACGTGGTGGGAGGGTTGCTAATCAAGCCAGATAAAACTAAGGCTATTACTATTTTTTTGTGTTGCATTATCAAAACTCCTTATCTTTCTTCCAGTGGTCTGGTCAGAGTTTGATTAATTAATTTATGTAGCTCCGGTTATCAGGTAGCTTTATCGTTGTTAAAGTTTAAATTTTTGATTGACTAGCTTTGTGTTCAAATCGCACTTTTTCTCTTCGTTCAATTTGCGTTACACGGCCATCGTGCACCGTAATTTCAATTGAGCCATAGCCGGTTTGTTGCTGCACCAAGGCAATTGCACGCTCTACTGCATACAGCACTTCGTTATCCGCTTCCTGCGATTTTTGTTTAATTTGGCTCATTTGTTTTACGCCTATTTCATGGAATGAAGGCACTTTAACAAAGCTCTTAAATAATTAAAAAGAATTTGTAATTATATTTATATGCTTTAAAGGTATATAGAATAGCTGGCCGTAATTCAAAAAACAAAAGCCAATTTGCAGTTTTCAGAAGAGATGCGAGGGGTTGGTTGGAAACCCGAATTCTTATTCTGAGCTAGCGCCAGTCGGTAGCGCCAAAACCATCGCCACCTAAGAAGGTATAAAAAATGCCTATTGTACCGGTGGATAGCTTTCTATCATCTAAATTTCGAAAGCTTGTATCACGTTGGTTCCATTGATATTTTAAAGATATCGCATGCCTTTTTTGTACGCGATAGGTAAGCGCCAAGTCTGACTGTAAAATATTATCATGCCCTTGTTGATTAGAGTCTCCCACATCACTAGCGAAGTATTCACGGCCTGTAAAATCGATAGACGCTTTATTGCCCATGATCAAGCGTAATGCCAGTAAGCCCTGTGGTACCACGCCAAAGCGGTAATCCGGGTCGTCATTGCTGTTAAGTGTGCCCACGGCCGCATAGCCAATGCCACCTAGAATCGAACCCTGCAACGCTACAGATTCACTTAGCCATAATTGCCCGGTCGTGCCTAGTGAAAGTGCTGAACTGGAAACGCGGAAAGTTTGTGGCGAGATGTAGTCGTAACTCCCATACAAACCCCATATGCCACGGTAGTTGTTTCCTACTTGATAATCGGTGCCGAATAGCAGGCCGCGTACCAGTACATTTTCCAATACATTGGCGCTAGAAGCAGCGCCCTGAAATACAAAATAATCAAATGGACGTGTGTAGTTATAGCCTGGTTGCCCTGGTAAGCCATAATCCATGGAAAACTCAAGTTCCGCATCATTTTCTTTGATATCTTTCCTTGAAGTGCCGCGGTCACTTTGAAGGGTATTACTGACGCCCAATTGAGCGCGACTGTAATAAACGGCATCGTTGCGGCCGAATATAGCGTCAAAGCGTTCGCCAAATGCATAGCGATTAAAACCAACCGGTGGCGATATCGTGGCGGCGCCTAGCTCTCGCCATACACTGGGTTTACTACCGCCTTTTTCCAATACGATGTTAGACATACGGAACAAAGCTTCGCCCAAGAACGTGCCGCTTAACACAGTAGTAATCATATCGTTTTTGGAAGGGGGCGTTGCCTCTCCGGCAATCTCCCAAAAAGCACTGCCGGCGAAGGTATAGCCTAGCGATTCCCAATAATTTAAGCCGGAAGCGCGGGCAAAGCCATGATACATGGAGCCTTGATACGGATGCCCTAGCTGGTTGACCTCAAAAGAATTGCGGTCTTCAACCCAGCTGCTACGCAGGTTACGTTTGATAGAAGAGAAGTTAGACTTGTAATTTGAAGTGCCAAAATAGCGGCGATTAAATTGGTTCAGTAGGAAATCAAAGCCGACAATTTCGGCCGCCGGAATCCAGTAACTTTTGTTGGTTTCTAATGCATTATCATTAAGTTTATTTTCCGGTTCATTTTCTTTGGTGATTTGTGTAGCGTCGGTAGCTATTTCACTCTTTGTGTTGATACGGGTGGCAGGCTCGGCAGCGTAAACATAGCTAGAGCTTGTATATAAAACGCCTAAATTAAAAATAAGCGTATATATAAGTAAGGTTACATTTTTTAAGTCGAAAACAAAAAATTTGCATGCAAATTTTATTCTCATCTCGCTCCCCTGATTGGAGGGTACACACGTTAATGATTATAAAAACTCATGTTCTTCCAAACTTCTATCTTTCGTATGTGCGATAACAGACATAAAGTATGTTGAGCAGTAAAACGAATAAGCCTTTCTAGATCAAATTTTGAAATTCGCAAATTAAATTATTTTCTTGTATTCTTACTTTTATTTTTATGCTCGAAAATAGAAATTGGGAGGCATTTAAAAATGCATATTGTTAATATTTACTTACCCCAAGTAAATAAGGCGGGCCAAGCTTTTAATGAAGATATTTATTTAAACATCCGTAAAGAGCTCATTCAAAAATTTGGTGGCTTAACGCAATATGATCAAGTGCCAGCCATTGGGTATTGGAAAGAAAATGCAGATAAACCTATAAGTAAAGATTTAGTGGTTCATTACGAAATCATCTGC
>JAKFEP010000052.1:0-10455 GCA_036675645.1 Methylotenera sp.
CAAATACAGCAAAATCACCCGTAAAGATAATATTCAGTTTGATGGTTTAGCGCGTGTGTCACATGTCACTGATGCGACCGACTGGCGTGTTGAATACCCGTTTGTGGTGCTGAATCCCGATACTGAAATTGAAATTGCCGCGCTAGTACGCGCTAGCATCGAGCTGGGTTTGACGGTGATTCCACGTGGAGGCGGCACCGGCTATACCGGTGGTGCCATTCCACTGACACCACTTTCTGTGGTGATTAATACCGAAAAGTTAGATCAGCATACAGGCGTACAAATGCGTACGCTGCCAGGCGTAGCCAGACAGGTCGCGACTATTGAATGTGGCGCTGGTGTCGTCACCCGTCGCGCCATGGAGGCCGCAACAGATGCAGGGCTTGAATTCGCCTGCGATCCCACCAGTGCGGATGCCTGCTGCATCGGCGGTAACGTAGCCATGAACGCAGGCGGTAAAAAAGCCGTGTTGTGGGGCACCGCTTTAGATAATTTGGCTTCATGGCGTATGGTGACGCCAGATGCAAAATGGCTTGAGGTGGAACGTCTAGACCATAACCTTGGCAAAATTCACGATATTGCCATGGCACGCTTCAAACTCACGCGCTTCGATGTGGACATGAAAACGCAGTTGGGTGAGCCAGAAATTATTAGCATTCCTGGCCCTAGTTTCCGCAAGGTCGGTTTAGGCAAAGACGTCACCGATAAATTTTTGAGTGGCCTGCCAGGCATTCAAAAAGAGGGTTGTGATGGCTTGATTACCAGCGCCACTTTTATTTTGCACCGCATGCCTAAGCATGTGCGTACGATCGCTTTGGAATTTTTCGGCAATGTGTCTCATGCAGTACCAGCGATTGTAGAGATTAAAGACTATCTCGACCTGACTGCCAAGCAAGAGCCCGCTGTCATCATGGCTGGGCTAGAGCATATGGATGAACGCTATATTAAAGCGGTGGGTTATGCGACCAAAGCTGCACGCCAGCAACGCCCGAAAATGGTATTGATTGCCGATATTGCTTCTGATGACGAAAACGCAGTAGGCCAAGTAGCATCTGCTATGGTGCGCATGTGTAATGCGCGTGATGGCGAAGGTTTTATTGCGGTATCTGGTGAAGCGCGTAAAAAATTCTGGCTCGATCGTGCTCGTACCGCTGCGATTGCCAAACACACGAACGCCTTTAAAATCAACGAAGACGTAGTGATTCCGCTGCCAAAATTGGGTGAGTATTCTGATGGTATCGAGCGCATTAATATTGAGCTTTCAATTGATAACAAGCTTAAATTATTGGATGCATTAGAAACGTTTATGCTCGGCGATTTGCCTCTACAAGCTGATGAAGACGGCAATAATGATGCGGAAATGGTGCATGCTAAGCAAGTGATCGCTTTGCAGTTACTGCAAGATTTACGTGCACGCTGGAGCTTGATTCTAAACAGCTTGGATGCGCCTGTTTTTGCTTTGGGGGAGCTTGGTAAGCCGCATGAACAATATGAGAATGTGTTCCGTGCCGTTCAAAGTTATGATTTACGCATCTCTTGGAAACGTGAACTTAAACGCCCAATGGAAGAGATTTTCGCTGGACGCGAGTACCAAAAAATACTCAACGAATTAGATGCGATTCATAAAAAAGTGCTAAAAAGCCGTGTATTTATTGCATTGCACATGCATGCGGGCGATGGCAACGTGCATACCAATATCCCGGTTAACTCAGATGATTACGGCATGATGCAGCAAGCGCATACTGCGGTAGATCGTGTGATGGTGCTGGCTAAAAGTCTTGATGGAGTGATTTCTGGCGAGCATGGTATTGGTATTACCAAAATGGAATACCTAGACCAATCGACTATCGATAACTTTACCAACTATAAAAACAAAGTAGACCCGAACGGCTATTTCAATAAGGGTAAATTGCTTGCAGGTTCTGGACTGGAAAATGCCTATACACCAAGCTTCGGTTTGCTAGAGCAAGAATCTATCATCATGGAGCAATCTGCGATTGGTGAAATCGCCGATGATATTTCAGATTGCTTACGTTGTGGTAAATGCAAGCCAGTGTGTACAACCCACGTGCCACGTGCCAATTTGTTGTATAGCCCACGCAACAAGATTTTAGGCACTTCACTACTCATCGAAGCATTCTTGTACGAAGAGCAAACGCGACGCGGCATCTCACTCAAACACTTTGATGAGTTTAACGACGTGGCGGATCACTGCACTGTGTGCCACAAGTGCGAGAAACCTTGTCCTGTCGATATTGATTTTGGTGATGTTTCCATCAAAATGCGTAATTTTTTACGTGAGCAAGGTAAAAAGAAATTTAACCCCGGCACCGCTGCTGGCATGCTGTTTTTAAATGCAAAGGATCCTGCGACGATTAAATTATTGCGCGCCGGCATGATTCAATTTGGCTACAGGGCGCAAAGCTTCGCGCATGTTTTGGCGAAAAAATTCGGGCTGCTTAAAGATAAATTCAGGCCGCCAGCCACAGTGGGTAAACCAGAAATCAAAGCGCAGGTGATTCACTTTATTAATCGGCCTATGCCGAAAAAGCTACAATCTAAAACCTCACGCGCCATGTTGGGCATAGAGGATGACAGCATGATTCCGGTCATTCGTAATCCACAAAAGGTGAACGAAGATTCAGAGGCGGTATTTTATTTCCCCGGCTGTGGCTCAGAGCGTCTGTTTTCTAACGTCGGTTTAGCCACGCAAGCGATGTTATACGAGGTGGGCGCTATCACCGTGCTACCGCCTGGTTATTTGTGTTGCGGCTACCCGCAAACTTCTAGCGGCAATCACGATAAAGGCCTGCAAATCACGACGGATAATCGCGTGCTGTTCCATCGTGTGGCGAATACACTTAACTATTTAGATATAAAAACGGTCATCGTATCTTGCGGAACCTGTATGGATCAGCTGCAAAAATACGAGTTTGAGAAGATTTTCCCCGGTTGTCGATTGCTGGATATCCATGAGTACTTGATGGAGAAAGACCAGAAACTTTCAGGTATTACGGGCACAAGGTATATGTATCACGACCCGTGCCATACCCCTATGAAAACTTATAAACCGTTGGAAGTGACCAGCAAACTCATGGGCACAGAGGTCGCGCTGAATGATCGCTGCTGCGGTGAAAGCGGTACTTTTGCGGCTGCGCGACCCGATATTGCTACCCAAGTTAAATTCCGCAAGCAGGAAGAGCTGGAAAAAGGCATGCAGAAAATGGGCTTAACGGTTGGTAATCCCGAAGAGAAAGTGAAAATATTGACCAGCTGCCCAAGCTGTCTACAAGGTCTGGCACGTTACGGCGACGATACCGGGATTGAGGCCGATTATATTGTGGTGGAAATGGCCAAGCATATTTTGGGCGAGAACTGGATGCATGAATATGTCAATAGAGTGAATAATGGCGGCATAGAGAAGGTGTTGTTGTAAACTTAGGCAATAAAAAAGATAATTAATGAGTTTGAGAACGCCGCATTTATGCGGCGTTTTTATTTGCTTTTCCACTTGGCGTTATCAACCTGAATTGCGAAGATGCCATTTCAACGTGTCATTGGCGATAATTCACGCTAAAATACTCCACGTGAACAAGTTAATACTATTTTTATTGTTATTAATTGAAAGCCCTTTCATTTTTGCGGCTATCGAAAATAACCGCTGGCATGCGGGTATTGGTGATGCCAGTATCTTTGGCTGGGTAACCGTTGCTTTTTATGTGCTGGCAGCGGCACGTTGTGTTGTAAAAGCAAACGCCTCTAAAAAATTCGGTGGTTATTATCAATTCTGGATTTATCTGGCCGTTTTTTTGTTGCTGTTGGCCATCAACAAGCAACTGGATTTACAAAGCTGGTTGACTGAACTTGTTAAAGATAACGCATTGGTGAATGGCTGGTATCAATATAGAAGGCGAGCGCAGATTGCATTCATAGTGGCATTAGGCTTGGGTATGTTGGTCGCATTGCTGAGCATGCGTGTGTTTTTAGCCCACTCCTGGCGGCATAATAAATTAACTTGGTTGGGCATTATATTGCTTTGTACATTTATATTTATGCGAGCTGCCTCTTTTCACCATTTTGATATCTTTATTAATCAACCTGTTTTTGGTTTAAAAATTAATGTGTTGTTGGAAGTTGGTGCAATTCTGCTGATTATTTTAGGCACCTTTTTTGATAAAAAATCCTCGAATCTTTTAACTACTGACACTTTTGATACTTACAACATGAACAGGTATGCTGAAGTCGCCAATGAAGGGGATGATGTACAGTGTCCACAATGTGGTGTTCAGCCATTAGCAAAAACCATCGATGGCCGTTTGTATAAATGCAGGAAATGTGGCAATAAATTCATCGTGCGTGTAGTGAATTAATAGCGGCTGATTAAATGCTGGTTATCTCGCGTAAAATATCGGCATGAATATTTACTCAATCGCTAGGCCTTTGCTGTTTCAGCTTGATGCTGAATTTACACATGACATCACACTAAAAAGTCTAAAATTTGCAGAAAAATCCAGTATTTTAGACTGTTATCCAAAAGCACCAGTTTGCGCGCCTAGACAGGTGATGGGTTTAACGTTTGCGAGCCCGGTTGGTTTGGCAGCTGGCCTGGATAAGAATGGCGCAGTAATCGATGGCATGGCCAAATTAGGTTTCGGCTTTATTGAAATTGGTACGGTAACGCCACGCCCACAGCCTGGTAATGCAAAACCTAGATTGTTTCGTGTGAAAGCTGCACAAGGTATTATTAACCGCTTTGGTTTTAATAATCTGGGCGTAGATAATTTAGTCGAGAACGTTAAGGCTGCAAAATACAAAGGCGGCCTTTCTAATCAAATACTTGGCATCAACATCGGCAAAAATTTCGACACGCCGAATGAGCGTGCGGTAGATGATTATCTGATTTGCATGCAAAAAGTGTATGCGCATGCCAGCTATATTACAGTGAATATTTCGTCGCCTAATACTAAAAATCTGCGCGATTTACAAGCAGCAGAAGCCTTATCCAGTTTGCTGGCTAGTCTAAAATTAGAACAAAAAAAACTTGCCGATAAGTATGGTAAATACGTGCCGATGACACTAAAAATCGCGCCAGATTTAACGCAAGATCAAGTCATTGAGATCGCCGATTTATTGATGCAACACCAAATAGATGGCGTCATTGCCACCAATACGACACTGAGCCGTGATGCGATAAAAGGCATGCGGCACAGTGAGGAAGCTGGCGGTTTATCAGGGGTACCAGTGCGCAATCAATCAACAGTTGTGATTCAACAACTGTCACAGCAGCTGAAAGGCGCTTTGCCGATTATTGGCGTTGGAGGCATTTTTAGTGGCGCAGATGCGGTAGAAAAAATTGCTGCTGGTGCTGACTTGGTACAAGTGTACAGTGGGCTAATTTACAAAGGGCCAAAGCTGGTGCACGATATTTGCAAAACACTAGGTTAATGTTTTGGCTTTACCAATCTTATATTCTTACCGCCGCTGCCCTTATGCCATGCGCGCGCGGATGGCGCTAAAGCTAGCTGACATCGAAGTGGAGATGCGTGAAATTTCCCTGCGTGATAAACCAGCGCATATGGTGCAAGTTTCACCCAAGGCTACCGTGCCTGTACTGGTGCTAGCAGACGGCAATGTGATTGAAGAGAGCACAGACATTATGCTTTTTGCATTAAGGAATCATACTCTGGGAAGCAATATCCATAAGGCTTGTATGGCATTGATACTAGAAAATGATACAGGTTTTAAACAAGCTTTAGATGGCTACAAATATCCTGAGCGATATCCTATCAAGACACGAATTCAGTATCGTACAGATGGCGAAATTTTTTTGCAAAAATTAGAAAATTTACTTAGTGAAAATGGCTATTTATTAAAAGCCACGCCAAGTCTGGCGGATATTGCGATTTTTCCATTTGTTCGGCAATTTGCTGCAGTGGATAGCGCATGGTTTGAAACTGCCCCTTACCCAAAACTGCGCACTTGGTTAAATAACTGGATAAATTCAGACTTGTTTAAAAGCATCATGACAAAAAACCCAACTTTTATAGATTAGAAGTCGGGTTTTTTGCCCCGACTTGCATCGGGTAATTTGGCGAAATCTGGCAGGCAATTAAACGGTTTCGGCCTCGGGTTTGGGTGAGGCAGGTTTTGAAGATTGCAAGCCTTGATCAAACACCAGTTTCACTTCGTCTTTGTCGTCAATGTCCACATGCACCGCGCCGCCATTGGCTAAGCGGCCAAACAACAATTCATCGGCCAACGCTTTACGAATAGTGTCCTGAATCAAGCGTGCCATTGGCCTTGCGCCCATCAGCGGGTCAAAACCTTTTTTGCCTAAGTAGACTTTTAACGCATCACTAAAGGTCACATCCACTTTTTTCTCATGCAACTGGTCTTCTAACTGCATCAAGAATTTATCGACCACGCGGATGATAATGTCTTGTGATAATGCGCTAAACGACACGGTGGCATCCAAACGGTTGCGGAACTCGGGTGAGAACAAGCGTTTAATATCTGCCGCTTCGTCCGTAGCATCTTTTGCATTGGTAAAGCCTATGCTAGATCTGCTGAGATTCTCGGCACCCGCATTCGTCGTCATAATAATGGTGACGTTTCTGAAATCTGCTTTACGGCCATTATTGTCCGTCAGCGTGCCGTGATCCATCACTTGCAACAGGATATTGAAAATATCGGGATGCGCTTTTTCAATCTCATCCAACAGCAATACAGAGTATGGTTGTTTGGTAATCGCTTCCGTCATCAGGCCGCCTTGCTCAAAGCCTACATAGCCAGGTGGTGCCCCAATTAAACGCGACACGGCATGGCGTTCCATATATTCACTCATATCAAAGCGTATCAACTCCACGCCCATAATATAAGCGAGCTGTTTGGCTACCTCGGTTTTGCCGACGCCGGTTGGGCCACTGAATAAGAAGCTACCAATCGGTTTGTTGTTTTGACCCAAACCACTGCGCGCCATTTTGACCGCGCTGGTGAGCACTTCAATGGCTTTATCTTGGCCAAACACCACCGCTTTCAAATCGCGTTCCAGCGTTTTAAGCGCACTGCGATCATCAGAAGAAATATTTTTGGGCGGAATACGCGCAATCTTGGCAATAATGTCTTCAATCTCTTTATTGCCAATGACTTTTTTCTGTTTATTTTTAGGCAGAATACGTTGCGCAGCACCGGCTTCGTCAATCACGTCGATGGCTTTATCGGGCAAATGACGGTCATTAATGTATTTAGCGGAAAGCTCAGCCGCTGTAGAAAGTGCGCCAGCACTATATTTGACACTATGATGTTCTTCGAAGCGTGATTTCAACCCTTTTAAAATCTCAATGGTTTCGGCAATACTAGGCTCAGCCACATCGATTTTTTGGAAGCGGCGTGATAACGCATGGTCTTTTTCGAAAATACCACGATATTCTTGGTAAGTGGTCGCGCCGATGCATTTTAAACTACCGTTTGAAAGGGCAGGTTTAAGCAAGTTAGAGGCATCCAGCGTGCCGCCACTGGCAGCGCCCGCACCAATTAGAGTATGAATTTCATCAATAAACAGAATCGCATCAGGTTTTTCCGCCAGTTGCTTCATCACAGCTTTTAAGCGTTGTTCGAAATCACCTCGGTATTTAGTGCCCGCCAATAATGCGCCCATGTCGAGTGAATAGACTGTGGCATTAGCCAATACTTCAGGAATTTCTTTGCCCACAATGCGGCTGGCCAAACCTTCGGCAATAGCCGTTTTACCTACGCCAGCTTCGCCCACTAACAGTGGGTTATTTTTGCGACGGCGGCATAAAGTTTGTATGACACGCTCTAGTTCTGGCGCGCGTCCAATAAGCGGGTCAATTTTGCCTGCAGCTACTTGCGCATTTAAGTTAAGCGTAAATTGTTCTAAGGCGCCAGCAGGTGAGCCTTCGGCCTCTACTTCAGCATCTGCACCTTCCGGTTTTGAATCACCTTCAGGTATTTTTGCCACGCCGTGTGAGATGAAATTCACCACATCTAAACGCGTAATGCCTTGCTGGTGCAAAAAGAATACCGCATGCGAATCTTTTTCGCCATAAATAGCGACCAATACGTTAGCACCTGTGACTTCTTTTTTACCACTTGATTGCACATGCAGCATGGCGCGCTGAATGACGCGCTGAAAACCTAATGTGGGTTGTGTATCGACTTCATCTTCGCCGCCGACGGTGGGCGTATGTTCTTCAATATAATGGTTCAGTTCGGTACGCAACACTTCAAATTTGGCGCCACACGCACGCAGCACTTCCGCGGCAGTCGGGTTGTCAATCATCGCCAGCAATAAATGCTCTACGGTGATTAACTCGTGACGCTTTTGTCGTGCGTCCATAAATGCCATATGGAGGCTAACTTCAAGTTCTTGCGCAATCATTTTGTACCTTAACTTTCTTCATTTCCTTAGCTTGGGATTTATTCCCTACCGCCAGTTGCACGGGCATTTCACATTTACTGCCTGCTTAAGCAGGCTCCACTAAACACTGCAAGGGGTGCTGTGCTTCCTTGGCAGCTATCAACACTTGGTTCATCTTGGTTTCCGCAATGTCTTGCGGGTAAACACCACATACCCCCATGCCTTCTGTATGTACTTTGAGCATAATTTGCGTTGCTTGTTCACGACTTTTGTTAAAAAATCTTTCTATGGTTTCCACCACAAATTCCATGGGTGTGTAATCGTCATTTAACAATAACACTTTGAACATCTCAGGCAGTTTCGGTTTAACTGCGCTGGGTTTAAGTGCGGTGTCGCCAGTGCTATGCGTATTTGCCATGTGCTTAGTTCATTACTTACTTAATTGTATTTTGAGCCGAATAGCAAAAAATTCAAGCCCAAAATGAGTAGGGCTATTATATTTCCTGCTTTTAGAGAATATTTTAGTACTTTAAGGAAATATTTTGACGCTTTTGACGATTCTATCTTGGGTTTGAATGATTTCCAACGTGTGTTGACCTACTTTAAAACTGGTGCTGGGTTCGGGGATATCTTCAAAATGCTCTAAGATTAAACCGTTTAAAGTGCGTGGACCATCTAACGGAAAGCCTAAATTAAGTTTCTTGTTTAAATCGCGCAGACTGCTACTACCGTCAACTAGCCAGCTGCCATCGGTCTCTTGGCGATAACCGCCAATGCGACTAGGCGATTGCGTGGTGAAGTCACCAATCACTTCTTCTAAAATATCCTCTAAGGTGATCAAGCCTTTAAATTCGCCATATTCATCGACCACCAAGGCAATGCGCTCTTGCTTCTCCTGAAACTCCTGGATCTGCGTATAAAGTGGAGTACCTGCTGGTACAAAATAAGGGTCTTCAATAATCTCACGTAAGGCATCTTTGGTTAAGCTTTCATCCAGCTGATGCAGACGAATTTGGTTAATGACTTTGCGGATATGGATAATACCGATTATTTCTTCGTGGTCGCCCTCCCGCACAGGTAAACGTGTGTGGTGGCTGTTTGTGATGAGCTGCAGAATCTCATCAATTGTCGAATCAAAATCAATCACCTCAACTTGTGTATGCGCTGTCATTACGTCGTCTACTGTAATTTTTTCAAGCTCAAATAGATTAAGTAAAATCGTGCGGTGTTTATTGGGTAAGAACTTGCCAGCATCAGTGACAATGCTACGCAACTCATCCATGCTTAGCGATTGAGCATTCTCGTTAAAGTTAATTTTTATCCCTAGTATTTTTAGCCAAGCATCTACAAATAAATTAATGAACCACACTACTGGATAGAGAATTTTTAGCAAAGGATAAAGGATGTAGCTTACGAAAACCCCAATTTTTTCCGCATAGGCTGCGGCAATCACTTTTGGGGAAATTTCGCTGAAGATCAAAATCGCGAATGTCACTAAAAGTGTGCTTAACATTAACACCCACTCTTCTTCGCCTAATAGCTGTACTGTAATGAGTGTGACAAGTGTTGCTAGGGCAGCATTGACGAAGTTATTGCATAGCAATATCACGCCTAGTAATTTATCAGTTTTTGCGAGCAGTGCGCTGGCAAGCTTGGCACCGCGGTGGCCTTGTTTGACCAAATGCCGTAACCGATAGCGGTTTAATGACATTAAGCTGGTTTCGGACATGGAAAAAAAAGCCGATAGAATCAGCAATACGACCAGCGCGCCAAGTTGCCAAGAGAGTGGAATGCTATCCAAAGCGTATTAAATAGTTACGTTGATAGATTTAGTGTAGCTGTTAATAGAGTAGCTAATCAAGTGTGTGGTTAATCCAAAATTACAGTGTGGTCTAGACGGTAGTTTAAGGGGCAAGCACCTCGGTATTTTTATCACCATCTTTTTTATCTGTATCGCCAATTAAATTGGCGCGGCTTATGCCAAGCCACAAGGCAATAGGGCAGGCTACTAACACAGAAGAATAAATGCCAAATAAAATACCAATGGTGAGTGCTAAGGAAAAATTATGCAGCAC
>JAKFEP010000128.1:0-10161 GCA_036675645.1 Methylotenera sp.
TCTCTAGATGTGGGTTGTAAATTTGCGGTGAGCCCAGGCTACACCAGTGAGCTCGGTCTATTTGCACGAAAAATCGGTTTGTCATTATTGCCAGGCGTTTCAACAGGCTCTGAAATCATGACCGCGAATGCAGATGATTATTTCTTCTTAAAATTATTCCCTGCAGTTGCTGTTGGGGGTGTTAACTTATTAAAAGGTTTTGCAGGGCCATTTGGCGATGTCAAATTTTGCCCGACAGGCGGCGTTACGGTTGAAAGTGCCCCACAATTTTTAGCACTGCCTAACGTGGTCGTATGCGGCGGTACTTGGTTGACCCCAGCCGATGCAGTCGCGCGTAAAGATTGGGCACATATTACTAAATTGGCTAAGGAAGCGAGCGCTATCAAGCCAGCGTAAGTCATCTTTAGATTACAATTAGGGCTGCTGCTAGATGTTATTAGCACAGCCCTTTTTTATTGAGATTCAACATTGAATGTAGATTTAACAAAATATAAAACCATCGTGTTTGACTGTGACGGTGTGGTGCTTAATAGCAACAAGGTGAAAGTACAGGCTTACTTTGACGTGGCTAAACGCATGGGTGGTAACGATGCGGAGGCACGAGCTTTTGTCGATCATCACGTGAGTAAAGGCAGCTTTCCACGTAACGGCAAAATTGAATATTATTTGACTAACATCGTTAAACAGCCAGTCACCAAGGCGTTGGTGCAGCAATATATTGCCACGTTTGAAGAGATTTTAGATAAAACTTTAATGGAGTGCGAAATTGCACCAGATATATTGGCATTAAAATCTTCCACCCCAAACGCGCGCTGGATGTTGCTTTCTGGCGGTGATCAAGCAGAATTAAGACGTGTGTTCCCGAGGCGGAATATTGATAGGCACAATTTATCCAGTTTGTTTGAAGCGGGTATTTTTGGTGGTCCGGATATTAAGGAAGAGGTGCTAATTAGGGAAAAAGCCAATGCTAACTTACAAATGCCAGCCTTGTTTTTGGGCGACAGTAAATATGATTACCAAGCGGCCACCAAAGCTGGGCTCGATTTTGTGTTTTTGAGTGATTGGACAGAAGTGCACGATTGGCAACAGTATTGTGCTGAAAATAATATTGTGACAAAGCCCAACTTATCGAGCTTGCTAACAGCATGAGTTTCTAGTTAACTGGTTTGCTACTTAACTGGACTAAAAGGAAAAGAACTCATCAGGCCTGCTTTTATTAGCGACAAGTTTTGTCTTGAATATTGATCTTTAAGTTTTTTGATTAAATCAGGCGTGATGTCATTCAAATATACTGCTTGAGGTATCTTTTCATCATAAACGCTGTAATAGTCTTCAAATTTAAAGTTTCCACCTTTGAGTGAATCTGAAACTATCAGTCTAGCGTTCGGAATCCCAAACGCATCTGCAGTCACTAATCCATGTAAACTGGATGAGAAGACAAACTCGCAGCTGTTAATCAATCTTAAAAACTCAAAAGTTTCAGAAAATATATCAATAAAAGCGTAGTCTGGATGTTCAGCTTTGAATTGACTAATTGATTCGTTAACAGCATCTTTGTAATGGCAAACAATTCCAACTTTAAATTTTTTATCTATTGTTTTAAAGTCTGGTAATAGTTGGTCTACAAGTAGGCCGGGATCGCCAAAGCTGACGATATCCGTATTTTTGATAATGTAAGCGCTTTTTTTTCCTCTAATTGCGTAAACTTTATGGGTAAATTTAATCGGCTGCTGTTCCGCAATAAATCCGCTTCCCCATATATTTGTTTTTCGATTCCAAAAGTTATTTTTAAGTCTTTGCAGTAAACTGCCCACAGCCACCAACTCTGCTTGGTTTGGGCTAGCGTGCACCACTTCCATTTTTGATAAATGTTGAATTAAGATTGGGGACAGCCAATCACCAAAATTTTTTTTACCATTTTTGATAGAGGATGACCAGTGAAGGCGTAGCTGATTCATGTGTGGCCTTGTCATTATTAAGTCTATTCGTAGCACTGATTCATGCAAATTATTAGGTTACAAACAGGTTTAAAAAGTGCTTAGTTGGCATATTGAATCACTGCTTTTCATAGACTAAAATACTTTTTTTGCCAGATGTGTCTGAAAACCGTTGGATTGACTTGTAGTTTTGAAGATGTGTATCTATCCATTTTGCATATTCGTCCTGTTTGTTCGAATGGGTAACAACCAAAAAATGGTACTTCTGAATAGTGTTATCCTGAGTCTGTTGGCGAAGCCAAGTTAAACTTTGCTGCGAAGTTTCTTTACCGACAAAAGGAAGGCCAGCATAGTAGCGCATTCTAGGATCATCATAAAAAACTGGGTGGTTCGACTTGTTATAAGTACTTAACCATGCCACAGCTTCTTGTTGATAATTGTAGCCATCTCGCTTGGGCAGTAAATTTTTAGCAGCGCCTAATAGTGAAATGATAATTAGGCCTATGACCAACCATTTTTTTTGCTTGCTTGGATGATTTAAGTATTTTAATAAATCTGCTAAATAGAACGTGGCTAATATCATTAATATAAACGATAAGGCCAATACATAACGGCTAGATAATACAAATACCTTGGTAATTATCAGGCTCATACTAATGAGTGCAATGATTGCTGAGGCACACAACACACGATAGGTTTCCGAGTCTATTAAGCGTTTATGATGTTTAGCGGCAAGGCCAGCAAGTCCAATGTTGATAATGCCTGTCGTCGTTATTGCTTTTACACACATCACGTAGATAAAAGTTAGCAACAATCCTTGCACAGCAAATTCGTCTAAATGCTCACCCAAAATTAAGGTAGACATCATGTGTGATTTTTCAATTAAGTTTTTTGTAAATTCCTGATAAATATTGAAAGTGAATACTTCGTTTAATCGTCCCAGCATATTGCTACTTAATTGACTGTTAGAGATAAAGGCGACCATTAAAAACGTTGCTAGGGCAATATGAAGCATATTGCATTTGAAAAATTGGATTAATCGTTCGCTAAATCCACATTGTTTATTGAACAACAAAACGAACGGCAGTAATACTAAAAATAAAATAGCCTCTATTCTGAAAAGCATCGCAATTAGGATACACAGTTGCCATAACAGCGCATCTTTCAGCTGATTGGTTTTATAAAACTGGATGAAAAATACTAGGCTAGTTAGATAAAGTGCCCAGAATCCTTCGTCGCGCATGAGCATTTCTAACGCGCCACCTATCATGTATTGTGCGCTTAGCCAAATGAGTGCGCCTGCAATCAATTGGCGCTGCTTGCCACCACCGAGTTGAATGATTTTAACGAAGCTAAAAGTGGCAATAGCAAAAAATATAACGTTAAGCAATTGGGCTGAGGTGTGAATATTGAGTGAGCTAAACTTATGCAAGGCAGCAATACATAGTGCGTAGAGCGGCCATGCGAAAACATTAAAGCCCGCCTGCCATTCACCATTGGCAAATAATTTAGCTGCTTCTAGGTATAAAACAGAATCTGGGTTAATCCAGCCATGCTGGATATACTGTACTTGCGTGGCAATCATTACGCTTAACGCCACGATTATCCATTGCAATGTCTTTAATGGAGTTGCTTCGAGTTTTTTTAAAGTATCATTCATAGCGTCTATGCTTCAATAAGCTTAGTTATTTTAGCGGGCAAAATATTTCTTAAACAAGCCAGATGTGCTTCACCCTTAAGCGGGCACTCGCGCTGAAAGCAGGGGCTACAAGCTATGCCTAAGTATTCTATCACTGCGCTGGGTTGCATGGGCGGCGTGTGGTAAGGGTCACTACTGCCAAAAATGGCAATAAGTTTTTTGTTTAGCGCAGCTGCGACGTGCATCAAACCAGAGTCGTTGCTAATCACGGTGTCACAAATCGACATTAAATCTATAGCCTCACCCAGTTTGGTTTTACCACCTAAATCAACACATTTATTTTGTGTTAGTTGATTAATTTGATGGGTCACGGGTACGTCTTTTTCTGAGCCAAACAATAACACCTGCCAGCCATTTTTAAGCGCATGATTGGCTACTTCTGCATAATATTCAGCTGGCCAGCGTTTGGCTTCGCCGTATTCTGCACCTGGGCAAAGGCCCAAAATCTTACCTTTTCCAACTGAAATCTCAAGTTTAGAAGCTAATATCTCTGCGATTTCTGGACTGCTAATTAAATATGGATTTGGGATTGTTGTTGGTAAGGCTGCATCCTTATTCAGGCCCAATGTCACAAAGCGTTCAACCGTTTTTTTGAGCTTGGTTTTATCAAGTGGACGAATATCATTAATTAAACCGTAGCGCATTTCGCCTAAAAAACTGGTGCGTTTTGTTATACCTGCAGCCCAAGGTAGTAAAGCTGATTTAAGCGAGTTGGTGAGAATAATCGCTTGGCTATAACCCGCACTTTTTAAACTTATTCCAAATTGAATACGCTGCCAAAAAGCCAGTTCGCCATGTTTAAACGGAAGTGCAATTTTGCCAGAGACTTCTGGCATGCGTTCTAACAAAGGCAATGTCCATGCAGGTGCTGCTACATCAATGATGCAATCCGGCCGATGGGCTTTGAGCGTTTTAAACAGGCTTTGCGCCAGCACCATATCGCCTACCCACGCTGGACCAAGGACCAGAATTTTGTCTATGATTTTCTGAGCCATTAAGTATTAAGTTTGCGAATGATATTGCTTGTACTGCGGCCTTCTACCAACTCGATTAACGCGATTTCACCGCCCCAGCTTTGCACTTCTTTGCCGCCAACCACTTGATCAGCGCTGTAATCGCTACCTTTGGCGATAACATCCGGCTTCAATGCTTTAATCAATTTAAGTGGCGTGTCTTCATCAAACAGAATCACGGCATCCACACTTTCTAGTGCGGCCAGCACGCGTGCACGGTCGTTCTCATGCACTACCGGTCTGCTAGGGCCTTTAATCGCGCTGACTGATCTATCTGTATTTAAGCCAAGTATCAATTTATCACCACGTTTTTTTGCGGCTTCCAGGTAGGTCACGTGGCCAGCATGCAACAAATCAAAGCAACCATTGGTTAATACAATTTTTTGCTTGGCCTGTTTCCATGCATTCACTTTTACATTCAATTCGGCTAAATCACAGATTTTATGGGCTTGTTCATTGCCTAGCTTGGCAGTCAACGCTGCTAGCAAATCAGCTTGTGTGATTGGCACAGTGCCCACTTTACCCACTACCACGCCTGCGGCGATATTGGCCAGTTCTAAACTTTGTAACGGCGCTAGCCCATGCATCAATCCCGCAGCCAAAGTAGCAATTACCGTGTCGCCCGCGCCAGAGACATCAAACACTTGCTGTGCGGTAGCAGGTAAGTGGTGCGCAGTTTTTGCAATCAGGCTAATGCCTTCTTCACCACGCGTTACCGCCATAAAACTCAAACCTAACTTGGTCTTTAGTGCAGTGACTTTGTCTATTAAGTCGGTGTCATGGCTGTTGGTATGGCAGGCTTCTGCAGCTTCTTTTTTATTGGGGGTGAGTGCGGTTGCACCTTTGTATTTACTGTAATCTGCGCCTTTGGGGTCAACTAAAACAGGAATTTTATGTTGTTGGCATTGGCTGATGATTTGCTGGCAAATCGTTTCGTTGAGCAAACCTTTGGCATAATCAGACAAAATCACCACGCTGGGTTTTTCGGCCAGTTCTACTTTAAGCACTTGCAATAAGCTGGTATTATCGGTAGCAGAAAAACTTGTACTGTCTTCTTGGTCTAGCCGTAACATTTGTTGATGCCCACCTAAAATACGCGTTTTAGCAATGGTGGGGCGTACTTTGCTGGCAATTAAATTGGCTTTAATGCCACTGGCTTTGATTAATTGGCTTAACGTTTTTGCTTCAGCATCTACACCGACACAACCCATCAAACGCGTGCTAATCCCTAAGAGTGCTAAGTTAGCTGCCACATTCGCTGCACCGCCTGCGCGGGCTTCTTCCGATTTAATCAGCACCACCGGTACTGGTGCTTCGGGCGAAATGCGACCGACTTCACCCATTAAGTAGCGGTCTAACATGACGTCGCCAATGACTAAAGCATGCTGCTTATTGCTGCCAAATAGTTTGACTGTATCGATCAGCGTTTGCATTAATCAGATTCTAGAATTTCGCACAAACTATGCCCAATAAAAATGTGCGCTTCTTGCACGCGAGCCGTCACCGAACTGGGGGCAATAATGTTGTGCTTACACAGTGTGTTCATTTTGCCACCGCTGCCGCCTGTTAAGCCGATAGTAGTTGCGCCAATTTCATTAGCAGCTTCAATCGCACGCACTACATTAGCGCTGTTGCCGGAGGTGGTAATGCCAATGAGTATATCTTTAGGCGTGCACAACGCTTCTACTTGCCGTGCAAAAATATAGTCGTAACCATAATCATTGCCGACTGATGTGATGATAGAAGTATCGGTAGTTAGAGCGATGGCAGGCAAGCCTTTACGCTCTTTTTTAAAGCGGCCGACAATCTCAGCTGCAATATGCTGGCTATCGGCTGCGCTACCGCCGTTGCCGCACAGTAAAATTTTGCCACCATTTTTGATGCATTGTTGCAGCAAAATACCGACTTCTGAAATTTGCGCAAACAAGCTCGGCAAGTTTTCGTACATGGACATGTGGGCAGCATGTTCGCCTTTAAGATACTCAATATATTTCATTTATTTCCTCCCTTAGCAATAAGGGTCATCCTGCATGAGGTAATTCTGCACATAATCTTTTACGCCATCTTCCAGACTGGTCATGGGTGATTTATAGCCAGCCGCACGCACTTTTGCCATTGGTGCTTCAGTGAAATATTGGTACTTACCTTGTAAATCCAAGGGCATATCGATGTATTCAATGTTGGGCGTTTTGCCCATGCTGGTCATGACGTTAGTCGCCAAATCTTTAAAAGTGCGCGCCTGGCCGGTGCCAATATTGTAGATGCCATTGGCAGCAGGCTTGCTAGTTAAAGCAGCGCTGAAAAAATAAGCGACAATGGCCGCTGCATCTTTCACATACAAAAAATCACGTTGCTGCTCGCCATCTTTTACGCCGACTTTGGTGCCTTTAAACAGCTTCATTACACCAGTTTGGCTAAACTGGTTAAAGGTGTGGAAAGCCACGCTGGCCATACGCTCTTTATGGTACTCGTTGGGACCGTACACGTTAAAAAATTTAAAGCCGGCCCAAGCGGGTGGGGAGTTTTCAGGCAGTTGCTTTGACGCCCATTGGTCAAAAAAGTGTTTTGAATAACCATAACCATTCAGTGGGCGCAACTTGTCAATACTTGCGTCGTCATAGCCTAGGCTGCCATCGCCATAAGTGGCTGCCGAACTGGCATAAAAGAATGGCACTTGGTGTTCTGTGCACCATGCCCATAAATCTTGGCTGTAATGGATATTGGCTTCTACCAGCTTATTGAAGTCGCGCTCGGTGGTGGCACTAATCGCCCCCATGTGGATAACCGCCGTGACATCATCGTTGCCTTCTAAAAAGTCAAACAACTGCTCTTTGTCTAAATATTCAGCATATCGGCGATGCACAAGGTTTTGCCACTGTGCTTCATGCCTGATATGGTCAACAATCACCAAGTCATCATGGCCAAGTTTGGTATTGAGGTGCCAAGCGATGATAGAGCCTATCATGCCTGCCCCGCCAGTAATAACAATCATAAATCCATTCTTTGAGCGAATCGCAGTGTCACGTTATCGCTCACTCCTTGTCTATACACAACATATTGATTTTTAAATGTTACTTGGGTCATTCGCTCCGGGGCTCCTGGATTCTAAACTTACAGCTACTTCATCTCAAACAATGAATTTATCAATTCGCTGATTATAACGCTTATTGGCTAGCGCCCAAAGCTTGTGCGTTGGCTTTTGTTACTGCGTTTTCGGTTTTAGCTGTTTGCGCATTCCAATCGCTACTCACCCAGCAATGTAAGTTTTCTAGAGCAATTTGGGTAAGTGCGTGTATCCAGGCATCATTATCATTTAGCGCAGGAATATACTGGTAATCACCGCCGCCATTGCTTTGAAAGATGTGTTTGCCTTCCATGGCAATTTCTTCCAATGTTTCCAGACAATCACTGCTAAAACCCGGGCAAATCACATCGATACGTCTTGTTTTCGCTTTGCCTAATTCTTCTAGAGTACTTGCCAAATAAGGCTTTAACCATTCTTGCTTACCAAAACGCGATTGAAACGCCACTAAATATTGCCCTTTGCTTAAGCCTAAACTTTCAGCGAGCAGGCGCGCAGTTTTATGACAGTTGCAGTGGTAAGGATCCCCCTTGGTTAAATGCACTTTAGGCACACCATGAAAGCTCATCACCAGTTTTTCACCCGCTGAAAAATTAAGTTTGCCGTTAATTTCCCAATGTTTAAGTACGCTTTTTTCCAGGGCGGCGATATAAGCAGGATGGTCATGGTAGCCACGCACAGTGCGGATGCCGGGTACATTGCGCATTTTCAGCAGTACTTTCCATACTGCGTCTAAAGCAGAACCGGTGCTGCTGGCAGCGTATTGCGGAAACAGCGGCAACACCAAAATACGGTCGCAGTGTTGTGCTTTTAATTTTTCAATGGCCGACTGCATGCTCGGGTTGCCATAGCTCATACCCAGTTCTACCGTAAACGGTGATTTGATTTTTTGGCCTAAGTAGCCTTGCAGCATTTTTGTTTGGCGCTGTGCATACACCAGTAGCGGTGAGCCGTCTTTCATCCATACTTGTGCGTATTTAGCAGCCGATTTTTTTGGGCGGATCATCAAAATAATGCCATTTAATATAAACCACCAAATTGCACGCGGAATTTCCACCACGCGTGTATCGCTTAAAAATTGTTTTAAATAGGGCTTTAACGCCTTTGCAGTGGGTGCATCTGGGGTACCCAAGTTGACCAGTAAAATGCCGACTTTGAGTTGATCGCCGTGTTCATATTTTGGTTCCGGATTGTAGTAAGCCATGTACTTTTCTATTAATTATTAGTCTATTTATTATTGGAAAGTGCGCTAGATAACAGTTTTGCCGTCACATCGACAATCGGAATCACGCGCTCATAGGCCATCCTTGTTGGCCCGATGACGCCCAGCGTGCCTACCACTTGGCCATCTGCCTCATACGGTGCGGTGATTACGCTGCACTCATCTAAAGGTAGGTAGCCACTCTCGCCACCGATGAAAATTTGGATGCCCTCTGCGTGCTGGCTATTATCCAAAAGTTGCATCAATGAAGTTCTGCGCTCAAAAACCTCGAACAACTTACGTAGGCTATTCACATTGCTAGAAAGTTCATCAATATTGAGTAAATTACGTTCGCCTGCTATTACCACGCCTTCATTTGCACCTGCGCCAGCACCTGCATGCTTACTTGCCTGCAGGGCAGCAGTCATCAGTACGTTCATATCAGATTGCATTTGCTTCAGCTCGGCATGCAGTTTCTGTTGCACTTCTTCAAAGGTTTGGCCTGAGAAATTGGCATTAAAATAATTGCTCGCCTGCGTAAGCTCACTGGCTGAATAGGGTTTTTCACTAAGGATAATGCGGTTCTGCACGTTACCGTCACTGGTGACAATAATGACTAATATTCTTTTTTCGGTCAGCGGTAGAAACTCTAAATGCTTGAAGCTTAAAGTTTTCCGCTTGGGAATCATCACCAATCCGGCGAACTGCGTCAATTGCGACAGCATATCGGCCGCGCTGTTAATCAGATCGTTTTGGTTGGGCGAGCTTAAACCACTCCTTAATTGATTCACCGCTTTGGGTTCTAGCGGCTGCACAGTCAGTAAACTATCCACAAACAGGCGGTAACCTTTTTGAGTTGGGATGCGTCCAGCTGAAGTATGCGGACTGGCAATAAAACCCAAGTGCTCTAAATCGCTCATCACATTGCGGATGGTAGCTGGGCTCACATCCAAGCCGCTGTGTTGTAACAACGTGCGCGAGCCAATGGGTTGACCATCACTAATGTAATGTTCTACCAAGGTTTTAAGCAAGATTTGCGCGCGTTTATCCATGCAATGGTTTAGATTGTTAATGCGTGAAATAAGTATGACGCTATTTTGCCTGAATTAGTGCAGACAGAATAGCTGGATTTGCTTCTCAGGTTAGCGCATCTATGTTTTAATTCTATTCAATTCAATCATTAAAACAATTGTGCAAACAAGCGTGCAAACAACTGTGCAAACTACCTC
>JAKFEP010000158.1:0-10148 GCA_036675645.1 Methylotenera sp.
CTTGGTGCCACAAGCCACCAGCACACCACACCCAATCAGTGCGAAAGCGCTGCCGATAATTACTAAGCGTACATTTTTAAGCATGATAATCTCGCAAAAATTTAGACGTTATTTTAGCATTGATTAGCTGACAGGGCAGAAAAGCAAATAGTTTGCACCGCTTATTCTGCAAAATATTCCGATTGTCGGATAGTGCTAGACATCGCTTACATCAGCTTGGCATGATGAGATTAACAAAAAAGGGAACGCACAATGAATATTCAAAAAGCAGCACAAAAAGGATTTACTTTAGTAGAGCTGATGATTGTGGTGGCGATCATTGGCATTTTGGCGAGTATTGTCGTGCCTAGTTATACCGAATATGTTATGCGAGGCAAGGCTGCTGAGGCGACGGCCACGATAGCAGACTTAAAAAATCGTATGGAGCAATGCTTTCAAGATAACAAAGACTATACTCATGCTAATTGCGCAGCCATTTGTGCAACTCCTGCAGGTTCTAAATACTTCACCTATAGTTGTACACCAGCTTCCACGGCTACAACATATACTCTAGCCGCAGCCGCAGTAGGGGGTCAAGGCATCGATGGCTTTAGTTTTACTATCGATCAAGATGGAAATAAAACATCTAACTTTAATGGCAATACTGGCAATTGCTGGCTGACCAAAAAGACCGGGGCATGCTAGTGCGCTATAAAAACCAACTCGGAGTGACTCTTATAGAACTGCTAATTGGCGTGGCTATACTGGCTATCGTGAGTGCTATTGCTGCGCCAAGTTATACAGAATTTATTGCTAATTCTCAGATACGTAGTACCACAGAGTCTATTCGTAACGGGCTACAAATTGCACGTGCAGAGGCAATTAAGCGTAACGCATCAGTAACCTTTACATTAAATGGTAGCGATACTTCATGGGTAGTAGGTTGCGTTACAACGACAGCTAATTGTCCTGCAACTATTCAATCTAAAGCCCCTAGAGAAGGTGGGGCAGGCACTGTTAGCATAACTGTTAATAGTGGCACTAGCCCTGTGACTTTTACCAATCTGGGTGGCGCATCTGCATATGACATAACTATAGATAACACTTCTGTAGTTGCAGCTAAGTCCAAAGAATTGCGCGTCAGAATACAAGCAGGCGGTAATGTGCGTGTTTGTGACCCTAACATCAGTACTACGACTGATAGTAGGTATTGTGCTACATAAAGCTTAGGAATATTGATGAAACAGTATCAAAATTTATCTCAGTTAAAAAAACCAGCTTCACAAAAAGGTGTGGTGATACTTGAAGCCTTAATTGCTTTACTTATATTTTCTATGGGCATACTTGCCTTAGTGGGTTTGCAAGCGGCCATGGTTAAAAACACTTCTGATAATAAGTATCGTGCGGATGCAAGTTTTTTAGCACAAGAGCGTATTGGTCGTATGTGGGCTAATCCTAATAATTTAGGTAGTTTTTCGTGTACAGATGCTGCTGCTGCTTGCGCAGATGTATCAAATATACTCCCAAACGGTTCTAGAACAGTTACTGTGGAAGCAAGAGGCTTGGTCACTATAAACATTGCTTGGCGTTTGCCAGGTAGTGATGCTCATAGCTTTACCACTTCGACTTATATTGGGGCTTTATAATATGCAAAATCAAGCGCTCAAGCAAAAAGGCTTTACCCTAGTTGAAATAATGGTAGGCCTGATTATTGGCTTATTAGTCACTTTAGTTGTCGTGAATGTATTTAGAGTGTTCGAAGCACAAAAGAGAACCACAACAGGTAACTCTGACGCTCAAACCAATGGCGCAATTGCCCTTTTTAATATACAGCGTGATGCGCAAATAGCAGGTTTTGCGTTGCCTGTGTATACCACTGAATTTTCGCCGTTCAATTGCCCAATCAATACAACAATTAATCATGATAATAATGCTACGACACCAGAGATTGGCTTGTCACCCATTGTCATTACGGACGCGAATGGCCCTAATGCCAGTGACACGATTGCGATTCGTTATGGTAACTCTATGAAAGGTGGCATTTCAGTAGAGATGCTAGCGGGTACCTCAACTAATGTTGCGCAGGTAGACACCAACATAGGTTGTGGCTTTAACGAGACAGCGCTAATTGTAAGGCAAACAACTCCACAGAGCTGTAGCATGACACGGGTTGGCCCTTCACCTGGGGGCTTAACAGCTGCTGGGGTCACCCCAGTCAGAATCACACTTACATCAACTACTAATGTTGTTACAGGTAATGCGCTGGCTTGTTTGGGTGTTTGGAACGAAGTACAGTACGCAGTCACAGCTAATCAACTCACGCGTACTGGCGATATTACTGCAGGCGTGCCTAGCGCAGTAGCAGTTCCTATCGTAGCAGATATTGTGAATATACAAGCCCAGTATGGGATTTCTGCCACCGCTAATAGTAATCAAGTGACGCAGTGGGTCAACGCCATAGGCGCATTTGCAAATACCGCTACAACACCAACATTAGCGGACAGAAACCGCATTAAAGCTGTTCGCGTTGCAGTCGTGGCTAGGAATGGATTGCTGGAAACAGCCAATGTGACAGATACTTGCAGCGGAGTGAATGTGGCAAGACCAACTGGCTTGTGCGCATGGGATGGCGTAGAAGCTGGTTCTGCAGCACCGGCTATTGATTTATCCGCAGATGCCAATTGGCGACGTTATCGCTATCGCGTATACGAATCAGTTATTCCTATTAGAAACATCATTTGGTCTAGGGAAGAGCTATGAAATTAATTAATCATCAAGATTTGTCTAAAAATAAACAAACCGGTGTGGTGTTATTTTTGGCATTGATAGCATTAGTTGTTATGTCGCTTGCAGCAGTTGCGCTTATTCGCTCAGTCGATACTAACAGTATGATTGCAGGTAACTTGGCCTTTAAACAAACTGCCGCTATTTCATCAAGTTACGGTGTCGAAAGCATGGTAGATACCCTAGGCCCAATGCCACTGGCCTATGGCAATGCCAGTGATCCTGCCAAGGGTTATTACGCACTCTGTTCTAATTTTGATATTGGTATAACAGACCGCTGTAATGGCAACAATTTAATCGCAGATGCCAGCTGGGATCCAGGCGTAAGAAGCAGTTTAGCCACAGGCACAGGCATCACTGCTGGTAGAGATGCTTATGGAAACACTATTCAATATATAGTTGAGCGCATGTGTCATCAAGTGGGCGCACCTACCAAGGCCTCTTGTTTACAAGCGGGTGGTGATTTAGATAATAGTAGTAAAAATGTCCTAAATGAACCAGTTGCTGGCGGCCCAAAAACTGCAGAAGAGTTACCTCTGTATCGCGTCACTGTCAGAATCGTCGGCCCTAAAAATACCGTCAGTTACGTACAAGCATTTATCTCTTAAAGAGGCACAATATGAATAACGCTTTCTATAAAACACTAAAATTCACAGGTCTAGCCTTATTGGCGAGCTTGGTTATTTCTTTGCCAGCCATGGCAGATAACGTCAGATTAGTGAATAAGCCACTCGTAGAGTCTAGTACATCGGATGTACTACCAAACCTGATGTACATACTCGATAACTCGGGTAGTATGAACTTTAACTACACACCAGATTGGTCAAACAGCTCCAGTCGGCAGTTATTTAGAAACGCAGCTTATAACACGCAATATTACAACCCAGCTATACGTTATTTTCCTGCTGCAGATTTCAACGGTGTAGATATGCCGTCATATACAAACCCTGCTTCTGTTAGGACAGACGGCTTTTATCAAAACACTAGCTATACGATGGAGTCACATTTGGGGGACGCTAATACAGATTACATTGTAGATCTTCGTAATAAATCCCACTATTTTACAAATGTGCCAGGCGAGCATTGCACCACAGCAAACCTAACTGATTGTATCAACTCAACAGTACCAACTATCACACATACTTTCCCCGCACCTATCCGCTGGTGTACAAGTTCGGCAGCAGCAATCGCTTTAAGTCCTAGTGCGGCATCATGCAGGGCTGTAAGAGAAGGTAGCTTTACCAATTTGCGCACCATCCCAATATCTAGATTTACGTTAACTTTTACTGATTCCGGTAGCTCAACCGTGAGCAGTATCAAAATTAACGGTATTGAGATTTTGAGTAATTCTGCGTCTTCGAACACTGCCGCTGGACTGGCTGACGATGTTGAGGACGAAATAGACGACTGTACATCAAGCATCACTGGCAGTTGCACGATGGCTGGGCATAGTGCCACTCGAAGTAGTAACGTCTTGACAATTACCTCGCCTGCAGGTGTCTCACTAGGCTCAATTGTAGTGGCAACGTCAGGTGGCATTACTGTTACTGCTACTTCAGCATTGCCTACAACTGTTGGAAGGCTAGGTAGCTTGGCTTATACCGATATTGTGAGCAGCAATAATGCTTATCCCTTGCCTGGTCGTTTGTTGAAAGATTCCGACCGTACAGATTGCGCCGGCTTAGTCTGCACTTATGCTGAAGAAATGACCAACTATGCTAACTGGTATGCATATTATCGCACCCGTATGCAAGGCATGAAAACTTCGACAAGTCTAGCTTTTAAGCCAATTGATAACCGCTACAGAGTTGGTTTCGTCACGATTAATGACTCAGTGAATAATTATCTTCGTGTAGCCAAATTTGATTCAGGCGCTACTCAGCACAAAGATCTATGGTATGCCAAACTCTTTAATACAGAGCCAAATGGAGCTACCCCTTTGCGTAAAACTTTATCTTTGGTAGGACGTATTTACGCAGGTAAAGATCCATTGGGGATTGGTGGCACTAGGTCGAATTTTGACCCAGTGGAATACGCTTGCCAGCCGAATTTTACATTGCTAACAACCGATGGTTATTGGAACGAGGACGGTAGTGGAGTAACGCGCGTTAACGGTACCACTGCTATTGGTAACTTAGATGATGGCGCATCGGTACCTAGGCCTCTGCGCGAGGGTGCTGCCGCAAGCAATACCCTAGCCGATGTTGCCAAGTATTATTACGATACCGATCTGCGTCAAACTGTGGCTCCTTTTAGTAACTGCACTGGCGCCTTAGGCCAAAACGTGTGTGGGGAAGGTGCTGGCAATGAAAGTATCGTCAAGCAAAGCATGACCACGCTGACGTTGGGGTTGGGTATAGACGGCACTTTGATATATAGCAGCGATTACAAAACACAAACAACTGGTGATTTTGCAGATATTAAATCCCCACTAGCCATTAAAGACTGGCCCGCGCCTCTCAATAATCACCCTACTGGTATCGATGATTTATGGCATGCTGCAGTGAATGCGAACGGCACCTACTTTAGTGCAAAAACACCTAAGGAACTTTCTGATTCGCTAAAAAAAGCACTTGCTGATATTCAAAGTAAAGTTGGCGCGGGTTCAGCTGCCTCAGCCAGCTCTCTGCAACCAACTGCTGGAGATAACTTTAACTATGTAGCGAGCTATGAAACCGTAAAATGGATAGGTAATTTAGAGGCTAGGACGGTAAATTTAACTACTTTTGAAACAAATAAGAGCGCTGCGTGGTGCGCAGAAAACGTGGCTGCAGATGCCGTGCAAGGTATAGTCTCATGTAATGGCACGATGGCTAGCAAGGTAGCTGCAGCTAGTGATACTCGCTATATTAAGTTTAACTCAGGAGGTGCGCTAGTAGATTTTAACTACGGCAATTTAAGCGGGGCACAAAAAGCATATTTCGAAACCACCTTTTTATCAACTAATTTAAGCCAATGGCCTGATTTGACTACTGGTGTAGGTGGTCAACGCGAAGTGGCAGTTGGTAATGGTATCGTTAACTTTTTACGAGGCCAACAAGGACTTGAGGATAGGTCTAGCAATGCAGCAGATAACCGTATCTTCCGTTTACGCGAAACGACGCTCGGCGACATTACTGAATCTCAACCTGCGTTTATCTCTAAACCAGTGTTTAGTTATACAGATGCGGGTTATCAGGCATTTAAAACGGAACAGTCTAGTCGGGCTGGAAGAATTTATGTAGGTGCTAATGATGGTATGTTACATGCGTTCAATGCGGCTAACGGGCAAGAAGTCTGGGCATTTGTACCAACCCCGGTTATTCCCAAAATGTGGAAGTTAGCAGATAGAGATTATGCAACGAATCATGTCAATTTAGTAAATGGTGATCCCACAATTGCTGAAGTTTGTGTAGCTTCACCAGCGGTCTGTTCCGCATCGGCTACAAAAGACAATTGGAGAACAGTATTATTGGGTGGGTTAAGTGGTGGCGGTCGTGGTTATTACGCGATAGACATTACGAATCCAGACACCCCTCAATTGTTATGGGAGTTCACGGCTGCAAATAACGCGAATTTAGGCTATACATTTGGCTCACCCATTGTGACTAAATTGGCAGATGGTAGGTGGGTAGCCTTACTGACTACTGGATACAATAATGGCTCGAGAGATAATGATGGAACTACTGTTTATGGTAGCGTGCAAGACAAGCTTAACCAACAGCCAGGAGATGGCATCGGTCGATTATATGTAGTTGATATAAGTACTGGGGCGATAGTTAAACAATTTTCTACGGGTGAAGGTACAACTGATACACCGAGTGGGTTAGGACAGATATCAGCTTTTGTTGATGATATCAGTAAAAATAACTTGGCTACATTTGTTTATAGTGGCGACTTATTAGGTAATTTATGGCGCTTTGATTTAAATGCTGCAAGTGGTACTGCCCCATTAAGGTTGGCTACTTTAAAAGGCCCAGACGGAGTTACGGCGCAACCCATTACCACTGCGCCGCAACTGGGTTTGATTAACAAAAAACGAGTTATTTTTGTTGGTACTGGTAAGTACTTAGAAGTTGCAGATTTAACAAACACACAAAAGCAATCTCTTTATGCGATTAAAGATGATGATTTGAATACGTCACTGGGTGATCCTAGAAGTAGTTTGGTACCTCAGGTGATTACTATTGATGGTGAAACTCGTACAGTAACTAATGTACCCGTAGACTTTAATACTAATTTGGGCTGGCGCGTAGACTTTCCAGACACGGGTGAGAGAATGAATATTGAACCCTTTTTAGTCAATGGGGTTCTGCTTGCTCCTACCATAGTGCCAGCTAGCACTAGTTGTTCACCTGGTGGATATGGCTGGTTTAACTATTTCAACTATAAAACCGGTGGTTCAGTTATTGGCTCTAGTCTGGTATCGGAAAAATTAAAATCACCAGTAGTAGGCTATAACTTAGTCTATAACTCTGATGGCAAGCCCGTGGTGACAGTGGTGGAATCAAATAATCCAACCCCCCACACAATAAACAATAAGGATGTTGCAGCGGGTAGTGGTGGTGGCAATAGGTCAACCTTGTTTAATAAAAACTCGGATGGGACGTATGGTAAAAAATCTAACTGGCGAGAGTTATTTAGATAGTTAATTTAAAGTTAGACTATAAAAGCACCTAGCGTAAATTCTAGGTGCTTTTTTTATTTCGGCTAATTAATTTATAAGTAATTAAGCCATTAACAACGCCAAATATTAAAGCGGCCAATGCAAAAATAGGTATTAAATAGACAATGCCTGTATGTGGGATTAGCCAAAGCCTGACAATAATAAGCTGTCCTGCAATGTGCGCAAATGCTGCAAATATACTTAAGCTGATGGCGCTGAAGTATTTTTTTGGCAAATGCTGGGCTAAAAATAAAGCCAACAAGCTCAATATTGCGCCAGATAAACTTAATACAAAAGTAGGTGATAAAAATTGCCCAAGTAATAAGCTGCTGGCGAATACGCGCAATAAACTCACCCAAGCAGCGGTTGCAAAGCCGTATTGATAAAGTACAAATAAAGTCACAATATTGGCGATGCCAGGTTTTACGCCTGGTAATGGCGATGGAATAACTGCCTCTATCATGTGCAAGCCTATCGCCAGCGCTGTAAGTTTGGCGATGTGGAAATCTTCCGCGTTAGTTTTAATAGTTAAGTGAGTCATAGCTACTTTTTGCACCAGTCAGTTGCAGGCTAATTTGGTTGGGAATGCAAATAGCCACTTGTCCAGCTCGGCTTAACCAGCCTTGATGTACGCAATATTGATTATTACACGGTGATTGCTTGAAGCGGACTTTACCTTGTGAGATGCTAATCAGCGAGTCTCCCAATGCACCATGAATACGTAAATCGCGCGTTTGATTTAAATCGTAAGTACCAATGATTTGATTGCCTTGCCGAATTTTAAGTTTGCTGGCTTGTTCGAAACTCCAAAATTGCAGAAACATAAAAATGATGGCTACACCACTGGCAATAATGACCAGCCAATCACCAAGCAAAGGTTTATGCAAAGTTCTATGGTTGAGTTTGCGTGACATTTTTCAGCGCATATTTTTCTGCATCTTTATCTAGCCAAGTCAGGCGTTTGCTTAGTGCTGGGCTTGTATAAATACGCTGTTCAGATTCAATCACCAAAAAATTTTCTATACCCATCAACCTTGCTGCCTCTATGCGAGCTTGCGGCTTGGCAATAAAAATAGGCTTAGAGGCCACATCAGATAACACACCTGCATTTGAACTTGGTGGAATCAGCACCGTGACAGCCTGCACGCCATTAACTGGATAGCCAGTATTTGGGTCAATAATATGACAATAACGTTTACCATTTAGCTCAAAATAACGTTGATAATCGCCCGAAGTGCCAATCGCCCAGCCGCTATGCAGATCAATTGTCGCGATTGCGTTTGGTTTGCGCGAGTGCTGTATGCCCACGCGCCATGCTTTATCGCCATGTTTGCCTAGCGCAATAATATTGCCACCAATGTTGATTAGTGCATTTTCGATGTCTTGTTTATGTAGGTAAACCAGTGCAGCATCAAGCGCATAACCTTTGGCATAACCGCCAAAATCCAGCTGTACCATTTGATTTTTGCTAAACGCTTGGCCGCTGTTCATCACAATATCTGTCATTTGTGGGTTGGCGTGCAGCAAACTATTTATTTTTTCTTTATCAATCGGTACTGGTTTAAACGCATCATGATGAAAGCCCCATGCCTCAATAAGGCCACCAATACTAGGGTTGAAGGCACCCTTTGATTGTATTGAAAGTTTGGTTGCGTCTGAAATCATATTAGCAATATCGGGCTCTATGCTAACGGGTGTTTTACCTTGCGCAAAAGCAGTATTCAGTGACTGTAGCTCGCTTGGGCGCCAAGCATGTAAGCGGTTATGTAATTGTTGAAAATTACTGATAATTGCATTTGAAATTACTTGAGATTTGGCCTCAGTTTCGCCATAAATGGTAATGTCTACCAGTGTGCCAAACACGTAACTTTGGGTATTGTATAGCGGCTCTTTAGGAGTGCAGGCAGCCACAAATAACAAGAAAAAAACAAACAGTAAACGCATAAGCGCTACTATAACGCGGCTTGCAGATTCGCTCTAGCTAAACGCTTGTAAATTATTTTCCAGCGCCTGTATAAAAACTTGCGCAGGGTTACATGGTAATTTTAAATGTTCGGTTTGAGTGGTAATTTCGACCATGCCAGTAGGGCTGGTGACGTTAATTTCAGTTAAATAGTCGCCTATCACATCAAGGCCGACTAAAAAAAGACCGTTTTCTTTTAAAACTTTACCCACTGTTGTGGCGATTTCAATATCGCGATGGTTTAACGGTTGTGCGACGCCAGTTCCGCCAGCGGCTAAATTACCGCGTGTTTCACCTTCTTTAGGAATGCGCGCTAACGCGTACGGTAATGGCTCGCCATTGATAACAATAATGCGTTTGTCACCTTGTAAAATTTGCGGTAAGTAGCATTGTGCCATCACGGTTTGTGTGCCAAATTGGGTGGCAGTTTCTAGAATCACACTAATATTCGGGTCTTTTTCTGTCAGCCTGTAAATACCCGAGCCACCCATGCCATCTAATGGCTTTACAATGATGTCCTGCTGTTGATTTAAAAATGCACGGATTAAATCACTATTGCTGGTGACTAAAAACTCAGGCGTAAATTGGGGGAACTTAGCCACGGATAGTTTCTCGTTCCAGCCACGTACTGCGCTAGGGTTATTCAACACGCGTGCACCTTGGTTGACTGCCAACTCGAGTAAATACGTGCTGTACAAGTACTCGTTATCAAATGGTGGATCTTTGCGCATAATAATTGCATCAAAGTTTTTGGGAGAGATTTCTTTTTTGTCGTTA
>JAKFEP010000107.1:0-49049 GCA_036675645.1 Methylotenera sp.
CTACTTCTTGTCATGACCTTTAGCTTTACCCACGTTTTTATCATGATCCTTGTTATTGCCAGGAAGAGTTTTCTCTTCTTTAACTGTTTTGTCATCAGCAACATTGCCGCTTTCCGCTGCTTGAGGGTTTCCTACAGTAATATCATGTTCACTTTTTGGAGAGGGTTCGCCTTTCACTTGTTTGTTGTCTGCAAAAGCTAGCGTGCTGAGACAGGTTAATAATACGGGTATGATTACTAAAGATTTATTCATTCAATTCTCCTGTTTAAAGATTAATAGCTTGCATAATCAATCATATGGGAAACTTCAAATAAGACGCATCGGTTGATTCTGATATCAGCGTAGGATGCCTCTTACTAAATTTTATTTGTAATTTAAAAAAATTTATTGATATAACCATTCGACATTCTTTTTTTCTTTTTTGAATCCAATTATTAACGGGTGAGTCTTATATTCTTCATTGATTAGACTTTTACTTGGGTCAAATCCGTCATAAGTCAATCCCACTAAGTCTGACCACGTATGTATAAAATGCTCCAAGCTGTAAGGCCTGTCGGCAAAGCTAGTTAAATTCAGAGGTGTAGTTTTTTGCCATTCAGGGGACAGCCAAATCAACAATGGCACTGCATACATAGGTAAGGTAGGTTTGTCGACGTTACGGCCAATAAAGTTATGGGGTGGGGTATCGTAGACATCTTCACCATGGTCGGATAAATACACCATTAGACCTCTCTTTGCTCCATTATCGAGCTTAAGTTTTAGTCTTGAAACAACATAGTCATTAAATAGCACAGCGTTATCATAGTCATTAATCTCCTGAAGCTGGCCATCATTAATTACATTGACCAATCCCTTAGAAATTCCTATTTCATTTTTAAATCGCTCAAACTCTGGTGGAAAACGATACTTATATTTCATGTGTGTACCGAGTAGGTGAACGATAATGAATTTCCGTTTTGCTTCATCTTTTAGCGCCTCATCAAATGGCTTAAATACGTTGCTATCATATTCACGCGTGTTTTGATTGCGACTGTGATTCATGTAATGTTGCACATCCATTTGCTTTGAGAAGTTCGTCAGCATTGTGTTACGTTTGCTCATTGTTTGCTGGTTGGTAATCCAAAAGGTTTTATAACCCGCCTGTTTCATCATATTCATTAGTGACGGTTTGGTTAAGAAAAGATCCGGATTTTGTTGGTCTGCAAAGGTTAAAACCTGCTGTAAAGACTCAATTGTTGCAGGTAGAGAAGATACGACATTATCAAATACGGTTAACTCATTTTGAATAGCGTCTAGATTTGGTGTGGATTTGCGGGTATAGCCATACAAACTCATATGTTGGCGATTAGTCGATTCACCAATCACAAGTACAAGTGTTGCGGATAAATCACTATGTTTATCATGCAGATTGGTTAATGGGGGCACCTTCCGATTTTCTTCAAGCAAAGTTTGCATCTCAGCTAATTGCTTACGATATTGCATATAGCCCATTACAAGCTGCCAAGGCTCAGCTGGTTCCATACGTTTTTGTAATTTATCAATAGTCGCTACCCAGGTATCCCCTTTAATAAAGTAATCCTTTGTTACTGGGAATATGAACAAAAGCATCAATATAAAAACGCAAATTACGGATTTAGTTTTGCCTGCCATGTAGACTGGCTGAAGTCTCGACCATAACCAGAAAGCGATCACTGTATGTAGCAAGAAAATCGGTAACATCCACCATTTCAGATATTGCTCCAGATACTCAGAAGACTCTGCGATATTCGATTCAAGCGCAATATATAAAACACTATGTGAAAATTCATTTTGATAAATACAGAAATATCCTATGCTGACCAAAGAGGTTGCCCAAAGCATAATGCCGATGAGTCCACTGATTAGTTTTGTTTTTTGGGGGAAGAGTAGTGGGGGTATCAACCATAACAAGCTCATATAAACGGCTTGTCTAAACCCGATAAAAATAGTGCTATCAGTTAACTGTAGTGCAATATGGTGAATGCCGGAAAAGTAAAAAAAGAATAAATAAAGTGGTAATAACGACACTAAATTATTACGTAAGGTAAGGCTAGTTTGCTTCATATAATTTCTAGTTAAGAATTGCCTGCACTCAACAAAGCAAGCGAATGCACTGAAGTGATTGAATAAATTTTGTGGAGATATTAGAGACAGAAGCTTAAATAAAGCTTAATCTTGAGTTTCTGGCTTAATGCTGTAAGGCTTTTAAAATATAGCTCTTAGATATAGGCTCTAACTAAGGACACACGGATTAACAGAGGAAAATTCAACATATAAATATGACAGATTGCTTTTTGACCATTTACTGATATATTTTGAGAATAATTCCTTAAAATGAATACGTTTAGAAATTATTTAATAGGAGAATCCTAATGTTACTAGCAACATTATTATTCACTACAAAAGTATTTGCTGCGCTTTATGGTGTCAATGGTACTGATTATTTTGTCAACGGTTTATCAACCAGCTTCACCACAATAGAACGTGCCAAACTGGAGACAAGGCCCATTGCTAAAACTGACGAAGCGAACGTTACAAAAAAATATGTTCCGTTAGATCGCGCGCCTGTTAAAGCAAAAATCAAGCAGATTGTTGTGGCAGAAACATCGTCACCAGCATCAATTCCACCTCCAGAGCCAGCCGCTGCTATACCTGCGCTACCTATCGGGCAAACCGGTTTGAGGCCGAACGTGGACATCAGCAAAAATATCTCTCCGGCAGTGGGATATAACGATATGCGCATTAGACCAACCAACGAGCAAGCCAGAGCAACTCGGGATAGCGCATTCCGTATCTCATGTCTGGTAAGTCACATGAGCAATGATGACCCGATGGTTTATCCGGGACAAGAGGGTGCGTCACATCATCACACGTTTTATGGCAATACTCAGGTGAGATTCGATACTGATTTAAGCCAATTATCAACTACCGGCAACAGTACTTGCGATGGCGGTATCATGAATCGTAGTGCCTATTGGCACCCGACCATCATCAATACGCTGACAAATGCGCCTGTTATACCGGATCAAGGTGCTATCTTTTATTACAAAGTCGGCCATCCTACATTGGGGGGGAGAATCAAACCTCCACCCATAGGCTTGCGTATATTGGCTGGAAACTCAAAGGCGACTTCATTCGGTCAATCGCAAGCAAGCAAATTTGTATGCATTAATATTGCGAAGCAACATAGCAACGGCATGAAGTGGCAAAGCACTATACCTAACTGTGGTCCCGAATCATTTATGCAGCAGGTTGTGCTATTCCCGCAATGCTGGGATGGCAAAAACCTCGATAGCCCAAATCATCAAGACCACATGGCTTATCCGCGATCTGGTTCATGCCCATCCACTCATCCTGTACCAATTCCTGAAATCACGCTTAACTTAAATTACAAAGTACATGCCGATAGCCCCATGAATAAGTGGCGCCTGGCCTCAGATAATTACACCTTTAATGGCCGCAATGCCGGCTACTCGGGTCACGCAGATTGGGTGAACGGATGGGATGAGAAGGAACTAGAAGGTATCGTTAAAAACTGCCTTAATTCACGCAAAGACTGTCATGCGCACTTATTAGGGGACGGTAGAATGTTTTATCGTGATTAGCGGGTCCCTAGTTTCGAGCCTGTGTTGAGGAGCCATGATAGTATTGGATTTTGGGTTGGTAGAAATGTTGCATCTTAGGAGGTTAGTTATGAAATGGACTGGTATGTTTCTTGTTGGTTATTTTGTCTTGATGGGTGGCGTTCTCGCTGCGCTATGGAAATTGGATATTCTTGCAGATGTTGGTGCAACATGGACTCTAATCGGAGTCGTTATTGCCATTGGTGTTGGCATTATGCTTGCCGTGTCTAACAGTGGCAGTAAAGGGAATATCGAATAAAGAATAATCGAAACGCAGAAGCCTACTAGGTATGAGAGTAAGGCGGAACTATTTTTCACAACTCAAACCCTAACTACCTGCTTGTGGTTAAATCGGAATTAGGATTATTACTAATCCAATGCTTATGCGGGGTAATTGATTGAAAAAGACTATCCCTACTGACCGCTTCCAACTGTTGGTCTCGTCGATTCAGGATTACGCAATTTATATGCTCGATCCTGAGGGCATCATTTCAAGCTGGAACGCGGGTGCCCAAAGAATTAAAGGCTATACGGCAGGTGAGATTATTGGCCGCCATTTTTCCTGCTTCTACACTCCAGAAGACCAATCTGCAGAGATGCCAGCCAAGGCCTTAAAGTCTGCTCTGAGCAAAGGTACCTTTGAAACCGAAGGCTGGCGTGTGCGTAAAGATGGCTCAATGTTCTGGGCCAACGTAGTGCTTAACCCGTTGCGGGATGATGCAGGCGAGCTGGTCGGATTTGCGAAAATCACCAAAGACATTACAGAACGCAAGGAAGCCCAGGAAGCCTTACGCGAGAGTGAGCAGCGCTTCAGCATGTTGGTGCAAGGCGTAACGGATTATGCAATCTACATGCTTTCGCCCGAAGGTATAGTGACTAACTGGAATGTCGGTGCGATGCGCATCAAGGGGTATAAAGAGGAAGAAGTGATAGGTACACATTTCTCACGTTTTCTCACCGCTGAGGACCAGGCACGAGGAGTTCCTGCGCAAGCTTTGGCCACCGCAGCACGCGAAGGACGTTTTGAGCAGGAAGGCTGGCGAGTCAGGAAAGATGGTTCTAGATTCTGGGCGCATGTGATCGTTGACGCCATACGAAACGACCTCGGCAAACTGGTGGGGTATGCCAAAATTACCCGGGACATCACGGAAAAGAGAGCATCCAACCTGGAGTTGGAGAATGCCAATGCTGCGCTTGCCCAATCACAAAAGATGGAAGCATTAGGTAACCTTACTGGTGGCGTGGCCCACGACTTTAATAACTTGCTTACCGTGATTTCAAGTGGCCTTGACATTTTAGAGATGAGCGAGAGTTGCCGAAATGAAAAACCGTTGCTGGACAGCATGCAACGCGCGGTTAGTCGCGGAGCGACACTTACCCAGCAACTATTGTCGTTTGCGCGTCAGCAACCCTTGAAAGCGGATTTACACAATATCAACACGCTCATTAATAACTTTGAGCTGCTGCTCAAACAAGCAGGCAATTCCAGAGTGGAATGTGATATACAGTTAGATCCTAATTTAAAAAGTGTAAAGATTGACGCTGCCAGTTTCGAAACTTCTCTGTTGAATCTGTTGGTGAATGCTGGCGACGCTATGCCTGAAGGCGGCAGGGTATGTATTGCGACCAAAAATATAGTTTTAAGTGAAAATGAGGTTAGCCATCTGCCACCGGGTGAATATGTTCTACTAACGGTAGAAGACAATGGTGTCGGTATGCCGCAGGAGGTGGCGGATAAAGCATTCGAACCATTCTTCACAACTAAGGATGTCGGCAAGGGAACGGGCCTAGGATTAAGCCAAGTCTACGGGTTTATTAAACAATCCGGTGGTGAAGTTGCAATTGAAAGCGTGTTGGGGCAGGGCACAACCGTAAAAATCTATTTACCTGCAATTGCAGGAGGTTTACACTCTGAGCCCGACTCCGAATCTAGTGCCCATGGGAATCCCAGAATGAAGCTTACCAAGAAAAAAGTTTTAATTGTAGAGGATGAGCCTGATGTGATGCTTACAGCAACTGAGCTGTTCAAGGGCATGGGCTATGATGTGCTGACAGCGAGTAATGGTGTTGATGCAATAAACCTTATTTCACAACCGGGCGTTAAAATAGATGTGCTTTTCAGCGACGTGGTGATGCCCAATGGAGTCAGCGGCATTGCGCTAGGCCGCACCATCAGTAAATATCTTCCTGATATAAAGACTATTCTTTGCTCCGGTTATCCGCTACCAGCTTTGAAAGAAGAACATGGTGATCTTGAAGGATTTACCTTTTTGAACAAACCTTATCGTTTGGAAGATTTGGTCCGTATCTTAACCGAGAGTAATGTAAAGTAATGCAAGGCCTCGATAGGGGTTTCCCAAAAGTTCTGTCGATGCCCTCACTCGTCAGAACTGTCACTTTGTAAATATCAGTCATTGTCATGTTTTGTACCGAATCAAAAAGGCTAGCGATTTGACGCTGGCCTTTTAAAATCTAGTTCTGAATAATGTTAAATGGTTATTTTGTTTTGCGTGGATCGTCTTTAGGATTCGTATAAGTGATATCCCATGGACCAGTTGCAATCAGTTCAACAATCGTTTCCTCATCAGTAGTCCAAACATAATGGGTATGACCTGCGGGCAATACAAAGCTTGAACCAGCTTTTAGTATTTCCCCATTCTTGGTATCAAAAGTTTTACCCATTCCATTACCTAATTTTCCGCTTAAAACGGTAACCACCTCAGCATAAGGATGTGTATGGGGAGGAATAGGATAGTTAGGTGGAAATTTAAGCCATACTATAAAAACTCCATCTTTACTAGGATCGCCCACTAGAAGCGCACTTTGAGCACCTTTGGGTAATATTGATTCATCTTTCCATTGAACTGTTTCTGGGGTGAATGATTGCATTGTGTCTGCGCTCATGCGGTCAATTTTGCCCTGCGCGAATGCTGATGTTGCAAAAGTTAGAATAAATAGCGCTGCTAATAATTTTTTCATAATAATTCTCTAGTAGTTAATGAACTGTGTAAGAGATGCAATCTCAAAATATATACAAGTCTGTATATACTTCAATTTTCAATTAAAATTGGAACTTAAGCACTAAATGAATTCATTAGTTTAATGTCATGATTTAGCCTAGATCATAATTTACTATTTATATTAAGGTGCCAATTGAACCCCTAGTTGGCAGATGCTATTTGCTTAGCAACTCATTAGCCTCAGCAGGCTGGGAAGCATCTATAGTGATCAAGCACCTTAATAAATTTAGGTTAGAATACAGCTGTAACCTTTAGTACTGTTTGTATAAAAGCAATTTATTCACAACATAAACAAAGGCGAATGATTTGAAAAAATTATTGCAGGCTTGGTTATGGCAAATAGCAGGATTAATGTCACATACCGGCAGTAAGAGAGCCTGTACGTGAACTGGCGCGAGCTAACATGGCAAAAGCTCAGCAGATGGCTGCCGTGGCTGGCGTTTGCTATTATCTTGGCTGTTACGTTCCAGTTGCGGAAGAACGAACAGCAGCATGCTACGGATACACTGCAAACCGATTTTAATTTCCGTGTCCGCGAAACCGGAGTCCGTATCGAGCAACGCATGTTGGCTTACGAGCAACAATTGCGCGGGGTCCAAGGCCTGTTCGCCAGTTCCGAGAGCGTGGGTCGTAGCGCTTTCCGTGCCTACTTCAATAAATTAAATCTCGATCAAAACTTCCCAGGCATTCAAGGTGTAGGTTATACGCAAGTTATCACCCCTGCACAGAAAGACAAATTCACCGCCAGCGTCCGTAATGAAGGGTTTCCAGCATTTACTATTTGGCCAGTCAGTGACCGCAGTATTTTTACCTCCGTCATATATATCGAACCATTTTCTGCTATTAACCAGCGTCCTTTTGGGTACGATATGTACACCGAGCCAGTACGCCGTGCCGCTATGGTGCAGGCACGTGATAACAATATGGCAACTTTATCTGGCCCCATAAAACTGGTGGCAGATATTAAGGGGCAGGAACAAGTCGGGTTTAAGATGTATATGCCCATCTATAAAAATGGCGCACCGCATGACAACTTGGCTAATCGTCGCGCCAACCTTGTTGGCTGGGTTTACGCGTTGTTCCGTGCGAATGACCTGATGAAGGGAGTTCTTGGCGAGCACGTAACCGATATCGACATTGAGATATTCGAAGGCAATAAGCCATCAGAAAAGATGCTGATATACGACGCCGATCACGTGCGGCGAGCTTTCGGAAAAGAGAAACCACGTTTTCAGACTTCCCAACAACTTGAAATTGCCGGCCACACCTGGACCATGGTGGTCAGCTCCCAGCCTGTCTTCGAGGCGCAGCTAGACCAATCAAAACCGCGGTTCGTCACTATTGTTGGTAGTAGTGTAGGCTTGGTACTCCTCCTTGTCTGGCTGCTAGTGCAGGAACGGGCGCGCGCCGTACAAGCCTCGCGGGAGATAGGCGAGGAATTGAATGAACTCAAGATTGCACAGGCACGGGTAATACGTTTGTCGCAACTTTACCAGGCGCTCAGCGAGACTAACCAGGCTATCGTACGCATGAAGCAGCAAACAGAACTGTTCCCGCTGGTATGCCGCTGCGCCGTCGAATTCGGGGGTATGAAGTTGGCATGGATCGGCCAGCTTAATGAAGAAAGTGGTTTGATTGTACCGGTTGCAAGCTACGGAATCGGGCAGGACTATCTAACTGATATCACCATTTCTTCACGTGCTGACATGCCGGAAGGACTCGGGCCTACTGGTACGGCACTCCGTGAGAATCGAACAGTTATTGTTAACAATTTCTCGGCCGATCCCAGAACCTTGCCTTGGCAGGCGAGGGCTGTCAAATATGGCTGGAACTCCTGTGCTGCTTTTCCAATCCAGCGTGGTGGGCAGCCGTTTGCGGTACTCACTGTTTATCATGAGCAAACGAACGCTTTTGATGAAGAGGCCATTGCGTTGCTGGATGAAATGACGATGAACATCTCCTTTGCGCTTGATAATTTTGATCATGAAATACAGCGACAATTAGCGCAAGAATCCCTGTTGTTGGCAGCCTCTGTCTATGAGGTCAGTAGCGAGGCAATGATGGTCACTGATGCCGACAATAATATCCTTTCCATCAACCCCTCCTTTACCAGGATTATGGAATACACGCCAGAAGAGATCATCGGCAAGAATGCCAAAGTCTTTTATTCGGACATTGAGAACAATAAGCTCAATAAAGAGATATGGAAAGAAGTAGCCGCGAACGGACAATGGAAAGGTGAGCTATGGAACAAGCGCAAAAATGGTGAAACTTTTCTGGAATTACTTACCATCAATACGATTTACCAAGAAAATGGATCGGTACATCGTCGAGTGGCACTGTTTTCTGACATTACCCAAAGGAGACAGTCGGAAGACCTCATCTGGAAACAGGCTAATTTCGATTTGTTGACTGAATTACCTAACCGTCAATTGTTCCATGATCGTTTGGATCAGGAAATCAGAAAGGCGCAACGCGCTAACCAAGCGTTAGCCGTGCTGTTTCTTGATCTTGATCGTTTTAAAGAGGTTAACGACACATTTGGCCACAGCATGGGCGACATCATGCTTAAAGAAACCGCCAGACGTTTAATTGGCTGCGTACGCGCAACAGATACGGTTGCCCGCTTAGGCGGGGATGAATTCATTATTATCCTGGGCAATCTTAATCACCCAACAAACGTGGAGCGGGTTGTCCGCAATATCTTGCAGAAACTGGCAGAGCCATTTCAATTGGGTGATGATGTTGTCTACGTTACGGCGAGTATTGGCATTACGCTCTATCCAGAGGATGCGACAGATGTTGATATATTGCTTAAAAACGCAGATCAGGCCATGTACACAGCCAAAGATCAAGGGCGCAATCGATACCAGTATTTTACTGCCTCCATGCAGGAAGCCGCCCAGGCGAAAAAGCGGCTTACCATTGATTTGCGTGATGCAGTGACTAACAACGAATTTATGCTTTATTACCAGCCCATCATTGAACTGGCAACAGGCGCTATTTACAAAGCAGAAGCTCTTATTCGTTGGCAGCACCCAACACGTGGTTTAGTGGGTCCTATTGAATTCATTCCGATTGCAGAAGAGACCGGCATGATTAATGACATTGGCAACTGGGTATTTACCGAGGCGGCAAAACAGGTGAAAGTCTGGCGTGCATCTCACCATGCCGCATTTCAGGTCAGCGTGAATAAGTCCCCGGTGCAGTTCCACGCTACAGGCAATACGCATGTTGGTTGGATAGATTATCTACGTCAGCTCGATTTGCCAGGGCAGAGTATTGCAGTGGAGATTACCGAGGGTTTGCTTCTGCACGCAAGGCCTACTGTCACCGACCAGTTGCTTGAATTCCGTAATGCTGGCATGCAAATATCGATAGATGATTTTGGCACCGGCTATTCATCCCTGTCGTATCTGAAGAAATTTGAAATCGACTATGTCAAGATTGACCAATCTTTTACAGGCAACCTAAAGCCAGGCTCCAGCGATATGGTGCTGTGTGAAGCCATTATTGTGATGGCGCACAAACTTGGCATGAAAGTGATTGCGGAAGGCGTGGAAACTGAAGAGCAGCGCGACTTGCTGCTCGCAGCAGGTTGTGACTATGCACAAGGCTACCTGTACTCTAAGCCTGTGCCGGCAGCAGAATTTGAAGGGTTACTTAAAGTTGTCTAGAAATAAGCTCCCATCAATCGCTAAAACTCGCTTTTACTTGTCATACATCACATTTAACAATGTTTAAGACTTTAAATCTGCCCAAAGCGGTTATGTAATCTCCACATTTTCCATTTAACGTAACTTCGTCTAGAATGTTTTTACAAAGTTAACTACGAAGGAGAAAGGAAGTGAACGTTCCATTTGTCAGTGAATTTCTGCTTTGGTGTCTGGCCATCAATTACATCATATTGCTCTTTTGGTTTGCTGCCTTCATCTTTGCGCATGGCTGGATGTTAAGGCTCCACAGCCGGTGGTTCCATATTTCTGAAAATCAATTTGACCGCATTCATTACACCGGGATGGCGATTTATAAGATAAGCATCCTGCTGTTCAATCTGGTTCCGTACATTGCTCTTTGCATCGTGGCGAACCTTGGCGGTTAACCAAACCATCAAGCAAGACACGCTAAATCGCTCAGTTTATTCAACGTTAGACTTCATAAATGAGTAAGCACACGAATAGGGTGGTCATCTATATTGTTAATTGTCATAAGTAAATCTAGCCACCAATATTGACTTCTATGATCTCATATTCATTAGAATTACTTTAGGATCACAAAGATGACGAATGCTTTGTGGTTTCTCATCATTGGGCTACTGATGTTAAGTCGGGGTCTGACCATGACGTCCCTGCAAAAACTCCCTTTTACTCCTGCTATTGTCTATCTCGTCATCGGTTTTATGCTTGGGCCCTCTGTTCTGAGCCTTTTTTATTTTGATCCTCTAAAGCAATCTGCATTACTTGAGGTATTAACTGAAGTTGCTGTACTAATCGCATTGTTTTCAGCGGGAGTAAAAATGCCCATCCCAATTGAACTTAATCATTGGCTGGCACCATTGCGACTTGCATCTATATCGATGATGTTAACAATAGCGCTTATTGCTGGGTTTTCGTATCTAGTGCTCAACTTACCGCTTGGTGCCGGCATATTGCTAGGTGCTGTATTAGCTCCCACTGACCCAGTTCTAGCAACAGACGCCCAATCTCGATATCCGGGTGACAAAGATCAACTTAGGTTCACGTTAACATGCGAAGCCGGCATGAATGATGGCGCTGCCTTTCCATTTGTGATGCTCGGCTTAGGTATGCTTGGTCTACACGAGTTGGGAGAATTTGGTTGGCGATGGCTTCTAGTGGATGTAGTATGGGCCACCACTGCTGCCGTTGCGATTGGCGTCGCTGGTGGTGCTACGATCGGAAACATCGTATGGAAGTTACGTGGGCAACAACATAAGCACGATGTGTTTGATGATTTGGTCGGTTTGGGACTCATTGCAATTGTATATGGTTTGAGTTTGCTCGTGAGCGCATGGGGCTTTCTAGCAGTATTTTTTGCAGCTGTAGCATTACGCCATACAGAACTTAAGCTTGCCCGTGCTATTGGTGTGAAACCAGAACAACTTGGCGCAGGTGTAGAAGAACCGATCGCTTCGAAAAATAGTTCTTCTCCGGCTCCTCCGCAGATTGTCAGTGCTGAAGCATTGATATTTAAAGAACATCTAGAAAGGCTATCAGAACTATTACTTGTTTTTTTAGTTGGAGGCATGTTGCTGCTCGACTACTGGAACTGGCGAACCATTAGCCTTGCTGCATTTGTTTTTGTCGTGGCGCGACCAGTGAGCGTAATTATAGGAACGATGGGTACCCGGACTTCCTGGCGAGTTCGCGGCATTGCTGGATGGTTTGGGGTTCGTGGGATCGGATCGGTATATTATCTAATGTATGCCATTCAGCATGGCGTTCGGGAGTCAATAGCCCAAGAACTCATCCAACTGACCTTGATCGTTATCACGCTTTCTATTTTGCTTCATGGAACAAGCGTCAAACCGCTGTTAAAGCTCTTATGGAGCAAACAGCCCAAGTTACCATAGGTTACTGAAATTTGGCGTTTGCTGCTTCAAGAATCGAACGCAGTCGAGAGGGCGGTAACGTGGTGACTCTGTCACGTTATAGTCACGTAACGGAAATGAAAAAGGCCAGCGCCTAAACGCTAGCCTTTTAAAATTTGGCTCCTCAACCTGGGCTCGAACCAGGGACACACGGATTAACAGTTTTAAAGATCAATTAATTATTTATATAAATCAATGTCCTGCAATGTTCGCCAATATTGCTTTAAGTTTCGTTTAGTAATAATTCACTGCACTGAATGTAGATTAGTTACGTTCTAGCTACGATTAATCTTTTAATTAGCGTGCTCAAGTATTTCTTGAGCTTTGATTAACATATATCCTGGTTTAGCTTTTAGTTTATCTACATCCGCATTATCTTTTTTCAAGTTTGTATGAATTAAGCCTAGCGTCGCAATCAAAGCAGTTAGTCCCATTACAGGATTTGAAGCTGCAGCACTGTAAATTCCAATTGATAATCCAAGCGTTCCCGCCACATTGTGAAATTTTTTCTCAGAATTTATGTTAATAGCATCTAATTCTGATTTAACTTCAGACGCTTGAGCCCTTAATTCAAGCATAAACTCAGCACATTTTTTTTCATTATCAATAGCTGTTGGATCGCTATTTAGTGTTAAATTTTTCAACATAAATTCTCTAAATTGAGGAATTGCATTTGATGCTGAATCCCTTAATTCAACTACTTGAGTGGGGCTAAGATTTTTTATCCAAGGTAAGACAGCAGTTCTTGATTTCTCCCAGTCAATCGGGTTATAAATCTCTTGATTAATTCCTTCAAGTTTTTTTAGTGTTTTTAATCCCACTCTTGAATTTGACAAAATCGTAGAATTTAATCCAGCAGCCTCTTTCATTGTCAAAATGTGCTCATGAATTTCCTCATAAACTATACTAGTAAAAATTTCACGGGCAGCTTTCGTGTTATTTTTTCTTTGTTTAAAATTTGAATCATAGCGTTTATGCATATATAAACTCGGCTCATGCAAGCCACCAGTATTAACAGCAAGAAATTCTTTATGCGATTCAACTGATATTTCATTCCAAAATTCAGCGATTGCTTGATTACTAAAGTCATCTACTTGCTCATCAAATTTAGTCATACAACCACTACAAAAAGATTTTACTGGACTAATAAATTGTATTACTCCCGCCTCAATGAGGGGTTGTAGGGTTTTAAGTACTGCAGTTTCTTTGAGCAAACTTAGTATGTTTTTTTCTGACCATTTGTCATCTCTAAGAAACATGCTATTGAATGGATCAGCCAAGTAAATTACATCACTGTATAACCCTAAAGTGCGCGAAAAATTTAATGCACTATGTATTCTGCAATCAAGATCTGAGCATTTCCCATAACTGCCAAAAGGATTTATACCACTCACAGGACTAACAGCAAATTTCGTTTTGCTAATATTTTCTTGCTCGTCGGCATAGATATAATTCTCAGCGCTCCATTCAGCTTGTTTTTTTAACTCTGGAATAAGTTTCTTGGCAGATTTATAAAAAGTATCCGCACTCAAAGATTCAAACATTTCATTTTTTAGCAACTCAATTACAGGCGGTAATTCACTCATACTTTAGTTCCTAATTTTATTTTAAAATTTAAGCTTCTTGTAATCTTACTCTTTTTTTATCATTTAACCCCCCCATGTTGCACTTAGTATAACTAGTGCAGTAATATGCGAACTGTCATAGGCTATCTTTTCTGCAAAGATAAGAGCGCCCTAGTTTGACAAGTGCGCTACTAGATGAATGGTGCGGGCAAATCAAATCCTTAGCCCTGAGGGGAGAGGTAAAGCCAAGTCCCGATAAGCCTGTTTAGTAGATAAGCCGTCACCAGGGATAAGCCCTGCGCAACTAATACCTGTGACTTCATTATCATTAACCGATGATGGAGTCATGTGTACGTACTTCAATCTCATGATTCCATCGTCATAAATACGATTGGGGTCATGATGTCTGTTTCAAACAATAAAAGAACTAAAGATACTAATGTTTTAATTGAGCGTGCGCGTGCGATTGACGCCGCGGAGCGCCAGCTCCGCGCGGAAGAAGCGCGTGCAGCGCAAGCTCCCGGTGTAGTAATACCGGGGGAAAGAATCAGCGACAGCAAATTATCCGATACAGCGGAAAGTCACGAACTGGTAGTCAATGCCAAACACCTGCAAGTACTCTCACATCCTATCCCTTCTACCATTACCCCTGGCTTTGCAGCAATCACGGATTATCTCAATTGCACATTCCCTTTCAAAACCGACACTGCAAATCTAGCGAATTTTTTTCGAGCTTTAGCTGCTGTTGCTGGTGAGCACTTCTTGAATGTTAGAAACTGCGGTAGAGGTATGAATGGCTACGAGAGGTCATATGACCTGGGCGAAGATGGTGCAAAGTTCTGCTGTGTAGGTCAGCGTGATACAGCACTTCTCATGTTGCCTGGGAAAGTTTGCCATACGATTCCTGATTGGGAAAAGTTAATCATCCTGTTGCGAGATCAGTACGGAGCAAGAATTACCCGCTGGGATGGTGCTGTTGATGATTTCGAAGGCATTCATTCTGTTAATTGGGCTGCTGAACAATATAAAAGTGGTCAATTCAATAATGGTGGCAATAAACCGAGTTGTAGACAAAATGGCAACTGGATTGAACCTGATGGATCAGGTAGGACACTTTATGTTGGTAAACGTAAAAACGGAAAAATGCTACGCGTTTATGAAAAGGGCATGCAATGTGGTGGCAATGATGATCCTTGGGTACGCTGGGAATTAGAGCTGCACAATGTAGATCGTGTTGTACCCTGGGATGTGCTGCTGTTCCCTGGTAAGTATGTTGCAGGTGCATATCCAAAGGCTTTATCTTGGATTCAAGATGAAATGTCACGCATCCGCACTGTTCAGAAAGAAACGGAGCTTTCTTACAATCACTTGGTTAAATGTGCCTCGACTGCTTACGGCAGGCTCTTAAATGTCATGCTTGAGGTGGAGGATTCACCAGAAGTCGTGATGGAGAAGTTATGTAAACCTGGTTTACCTAAACGCCTGCGTATGCCAATCGTGGCAAGCAAGGATCAATAATATGAATACGCTCACCTTGCAACAAGCTGCTGCGTTATTGAAGATCCATCCAGTCACTTTATCAATGAAAGCTGCTGCTGGCGAAATTAGCGGTGCTAAAGTTGGTAAAAGATGGGTCTTTATTGAGATTGACCTCATCGAGTACATAAGAGCACAATATCAATGGCGGGCGTTGCAGGGTGAACGAAAGGAAGCACGATGTCACTCTACAAACGTAAGGACTCGTCCTCTTGGTGGCTTAAAGTCAGCATCGGTGGACGAACAATACAACGCAGTACTGGGATTAGCGACAAAATCAAAGCCCAGGAATACCATGACACGCTAAAAGCGCAGTTGTGGCAGCAAGAAAGGTTAGGAATAAAACCTAATCGTTCTTGGCGTGAAGCGGTTGTCCGTTGGCTCACAGAAACATCAGATAAAGCCACACACAAAGAAGATATACGTAAGCTTGCCTGGATGGATCAGTATTTGGGTAAACTCTCGTTAGATGACATCAATCAAGATGTCATTGATAAGATTCGTAGTGTAAAGCTCAATGAAGTGTCTAAAGCCACGACCAACCGTTATTTGGCACTGATACGCTCTATCCTCATTCGCTCAAGGGATGAATGGGAATGGATTGATAAAGTACCCAAGATCAGGCTCTTTAAAGAATCGAATTGTCGTGAACGGTCATTGACCTTTGACCAAGTGAAACGCCTGATGCACGAATTACCAACGCATCAACGCGAAACCGTCATGTTTGCTTTAGCTACAGGTTTAAGACAACGTAACGTGCTAGAACTGGAATGGTCACAGGTCAATCTTGCATTGCGTCATGCATGGATACATGCCTCGCAATCTAAGAATCGTAAGCCGATAGCCATACCTCTGAATGACACCGCAATCCATGTATTGCAGCGTCAGATTGGTAAACATGAAACACGAGTGTTTACGTATGCAGGGAAACCGCTAAAGGCTGCGAATACCCGAGCTTGGGGCAATGCATTAAAACGTGCTGGCATCACAGATTTCCGCTGGCATGATTTAAGACATACCTGGGCAACGTGGCAACGGCAAGCTGGCACACCGACGCATGAGTTACAACGCTTAGGTGGCTGGAGAACAGGCGCAATGGTGGAACGATATGCACATCTCGCACCAGAGAGCTTGGCCTTTGCTGCACAGCGACTAGATAGTGTGTTCTATGGCTACGATTTGGCTACGGTGAGCTAGAAATGAAAAAGCCTTACATCTCAGTAAGGCTTTTAAAATCTGGCTCCTCAACCTGGGCTCGAACCAGGGACACACGGATTAACAGTCCGTTGCTCTACCAACTGAGCTATTGAGGAATAGGTGGAACTTGTGAAGGCGTGATAATACTGGCTTAGCGCTTTCTGGTCAATCGTTACGATGTATAATTTAAACTTAATCATGAAAAATTCTAAAAAAATATTAATTGGTGTAGCCGTTGTTGTTGGCTTGCTGCTTATCTTGCCTTTTCTTGTCCCCATGCAGACATATCTGCAAAAGGCACAGACGATAGCAAGTGAGAAACTTGGTGTGCCTGTTGTAATTAGCTCGGCTAATTTATTCTTGATTCCTAGTCCGCGCGTTGCGCTGAATGATATTGCTGTTGGTGAGCATCAAGAGCTAAAAGTCAAAAAATTGGTGGTCATTCCAACCATCACCTCGCTGTTCTCTACCTATAAAACGCTTGATTTAAAGATTAGTAAACCGATTATTAATAAAGCAGCATTAGAGATTGTTCCCGCACTAACTGCTAACAAATCAGAAGATAATGAGCCTACTAGTGTTCGGGTGCGGCATGTAAAAATTGATGAAATGGAGCTAGTTTGGCCTAATGCAAAGTATCCCATCATAAATGCCGAGGCAACGCTGACAGATACTTATAAATTAGAGTTTGCCACGCTAGAAACTGTTGATGGCAAACTTATAGCCAATGTGACACCTAAGCTTAATAGTGATGAGCAGCTGATTATTGTTAAGGCTAATAAATGGACGTTGCCGGTGGGCTTGCCGATGTTAATAGATAAGGCCCAGCTTGAAATGCACCTTAAAGGCAGCAAGTTGGAGATACCCAAAATTGATATTGCACTTTATGGCGGGAAATTAACGGGTGATGCAGTATTGAGTTGGGCAGAGGGTAAGGAAACAAGCGCTTGGCGGATGAATGGAAAATTGGCAGTTGCTAATTTGGCGGTTAAAGAACCAAGTCGCATGGTGAGTAAATCGGTTTATTTAAGCGGTAATTTATTTGGTAATGGCAATTTTTCTGCTAAAGCAAAACAGGCTGGCCAGCTAGCAGATAATTTACGTTCGGATTTTAAATTTAAAGTAAATAATGGCGTTTTGCACGGTTTAGACCTGGTCGAAGTAGCAAGTTTGCTATTAAAGCAAAGCCAAAGTGGTGGCGAAACCCAGTTTGAGGAGTTTTCTGGTTTGTTAAACGTTTCTGGTAAGCAATATCATCTACAAAACCTTAAGATAAGTTCTGGATTGCTAGCAGGTGCAGGGCAGGTGAAAGTGAAGCCAAATAAAGAATTAGACGGAGTAGTGGCCGTAGACGTCAAAAATAGCATGGGCTTGACCGAGATTCCTTTAATTGTTTCTGGCACAGTAAGTCAGCCCGTGGTGTACCCTTCAAAAGCCGCTATAGCTGGGGCAGTTGCTGGTACAGCGGTGTTGGGGCCTGGTGTTGGTACTAGCATTGGTATAAAAGCAGCGGGTGCATTAGATAAAGTAAAAGGACTATTTGGGGATGATAAATAGCGACTAAGTTATCTTAAGCGTAATGCTAAACTCAAGAAAGTAGGTAATCATGTTCAATTTGTCTGTGCCGTGGTGGGAATTGATTATCAGGGGATTAGTGGTATATGTTTTTTTGATTGCCCTGTTACGACTAACAGGTAAACGCCAGATTGGACAGCTTTCACCTTTCGATTTAGTGCTACTGCTTATACTATCTGAGGCTGTACAAAGCTCTATGGTTGCGGGGGATGAGTCGCTCATAGGTGGCTTGATAGTTGCCACTACATTAATCGTAGTGAATTATACGGTTGGGTTAATTGCGTTTAAAAGTAAAAAGCTAGAAGCCATTATTGAAGGCAGGCCACAAGTAATCATTCATCAAGGTAAGCTATTTGAAGATGTGATGAATGAGGCGAAGTTAACGCGCCACGAACTGGATTCAACCCTACGACAATCAGGTTATTTTGAGATTAAAGACGTTAAGTTAGCCATACTGGAAAATAACGGTACCGTGACTGTGCAAGGCTACGACAAAAAATAATAGAGATAATAAAAAAGACCTTCTCGAAGGTCTTTTTTATTATTTGTAACACCCACTAAAGCATTTTAGTTAAGTGCTTTTTCAATTCTATCTAGCGCATTGCGCAGGTTATCCATGCTGGTTGCAAATGAAATGCGGAAATAGCCTTCTGCGCCAAAAGCAGAGCCGGGTACAACGGCTACATCAAAGCTTTCTAATAGATATTCTGCCAAAGCCATATCAGTTGCTGCACTGATTTTGCCTGCTTTGTGTAAGTTTGCAATCGCTTTGCGCGCATCGGGGAAGGCGTAAAACGCGCCGCCCGCCATCAAGCAGCTCAGGCCAGGCATGGCATTAAAGCGATCTACCACGTATTTGTGGCGCTCTTTAAATGCAGTCACCATGGGTTTGATACATTCTTGCGAGCCAGTGAGTGCAGCCACCGCAGCGTATTGCGAGATAGAAGTCGGGTTGCTGGTAGATTGGCTTTGTAAAATTTCCATGGCTTTAATAATATAAGCTGGGCCTGCAGCGTAACCAATGCGCCAACCTGTCATCGAATAGGCTTTAGAAACACCATTCAGCACAATACAACGACTTTTTAGCGCAGGTGCAGCATTTAATATGTTGTAGAACTTATGACCGGTTAAATTCACATGTTCATACATGTCATCGGTGGCCACCAATACCTGCGGATGTTTTAACAATACTTCGCCCAAGGCCTTGAGTTCTTCTAAGCTGTACACCGCACCCGTTGGGTTGGAGGGTGAATTAAACATCACCAATTTGGTGTTAGGGGTAATCGCAGATTCTAATTGGGCTGGCAGTAATTTAAAACCTTGTTCGATACCACAATCAATAATTACAGGTGTGGCTTCAGCTACCATCGCGATATCGGCGTAGCTTACCCAATAAGGCGCAGGCACAATCATTTCATCGCCTTTATTTAACACAGCTAGGCACAAGTTAAAAATGGTTTGCTTGCCACCCACGCCTACAATCACTTCGTTAGGCGCGTAATCAAACCCGTTTTCAGTTTTAAACTTAGTCACAATCGCTTGTTTAAGGGCAGGGATGCCGCTGACAGGCGTGTATTTGGTGTAGCCAGCATTGATTGCAGCAATGGCTGCGTCTTTAATGTGTTGAGGTGTATCAAAATCTGGCTCGCCCGCTGCTAGGCCAATAATGGGGCGGCCTTCAGCCTTGTATTTGCCAGCTTTTGCAGTAATGGCAAGGGTAGGGGATTCTTTAATGGCTTGAACGCGTTGTGATAATACTTGGCTGGGTAACATTGAGCTGTTTGACAAAATACACTTTCCTGACATTTGCCTTAAATTGGCATTAATGAATTCTAAAACTAATAATAGCCGACATTTTACGCATAAAAGTGATGCTTAGGAATATGCGACATTGGATTAAGTGATTGCTAGCGAAACACAATAAAAAAGCCTCAAATTGAGGCTTTTAAAAACAGGCTTAACATCTAGCAGGTTTTATCGCACCCTAGCAAATCACTATATTCTAGTGCTGCTTGCGCGTTAATATTGGCAATCGCCAGTTGGAGTCGACGCATCTCCACCGTGTCGCCAAGCGCTTTGGCAATAGAGCCCAGGCGCATCATGGCTTCGAAATTCTCATTATCTACGCTAATCGCTTGCTTGTAAGCGCCTTGTGCCGCTTCATTTTTGCCAGAGTTCTCTAAGCCTAAGCCCAGCGCATACCACGCCTCAGTACTTTTTGGCTCAGCTATCGTCCATTTTTCAGCTACTTGAACTAGCTTTGGCCAGTCGTAGCGTGATTCTGGCACAGCAGCTTGCATGTAGAAAGGCTTTTTATCTTCGTCTTCTTCCCATAGTGCTTTGCCACTAATAGGGAAAGCACTGATCTCTGGCTGTTTATCTAATGTTTCAAGCCATTCTACTGGCAAAGCAAAGTGGATGCTGCCACCTTTACCAGTGGTTTTAAAGGTATTGATACCGACTAAATGACCATCTAAATCGAACAAACCGCTACCGCTGGCACCCAACAAAAATTTTGCGTTGGTGCGGATGATGTTGGCGCCATTATCGTTATATAAGCCTTTGATGCTACCGGTAGACGTAAGCGGTGCGGGCACACCATTCGAGTGACCGATGCCAGCCACTTCCTGGCCGCGTTTAAGCGTGGTGCTTTTGCCAAATTTGACGGGCTGAAGCGGGAGGTCATTCGTGGTTACAATACACAGATCGTGCCATGCATCCACTTTTACCGTATTAATGTTATAAATATCCTCACCCCGTGATATCCACGGTTGTTTGGTAGAGCGTAATACGTGGCAATTGGTAATGACTTTGTCTTTGCCAATCACTACGCCGGATCCATATGCCAAGCCGCCACTGTCGTTATAGCCACGTATCATCACTACGCTAAAATAAGATTGGATAAGCGCTGCTTTATCGTAAGCATAAACAGGGATTGGGGCAAGCAAAGCGGAGCTTATTAAAGCAGAGCTTGCTAAGGCGGTAGCAACCAGGATGGCACGCATGATAAACCTTAAAGTTATTGTTTAGTATTGAATCTGAATAAATGACTGTAATTTATACGCAAAAGTTCGCAATGCAGATTCAGTAATATATCGGCACTTTAATTAATCTGTAAAAACAATTAAAACAAAGCCTGTTAAAATCACAGGTTATTCATTCGGTAAAAACTTATGTTCGTTACCTTTCCAAACAGTAAGTACCAGCTGTTCCAGCCGTTCCCCCCAGCGGGCGACCAACCGGCAGCTATCGAAAAACTAACAGCCGGTATTGAGGCTGGCATGCAGTTTCAAACCTTGCTCGGCGTTACCGGTAGCGGCAAAACTTTCACCATGGCCAATGTCATCGCACGCACTGGCAAGCCAGCTATTGTAATGGCGCCCAATAAAACGCTGGCGGCGCAGCTTTATTCAGAGTTCCGCGAGTTTTTCCCCAATAATTCGGTGGAATATTTCGTCAGCTACTACGATTATTACCAGCCAGAAGCTTATGTGCCATCACGCGATTTATTTATCGAGAAAGACTCCAGCATTAATGAGCACATTGAGCAGATGCGGCTTTCTGCGACGAAGGCTTTGTTAGAGCGCGAAGACAGCATTATCGTAGCTTCAGTATCGGCTATTTATGGTATCGGAGACCCAAGCGATTATCACGGCATGGTGCTGCACTTAAAGCAGGGCGATAAAATGAGCCAGAAAGAGGCGATTTTACGCCTGATTGGCATGCAATATGACCGTAACGATTTTGATTTTAGTCGTGGCTGCTTCCGGGTGCGTGGAGATGTGATTGATGTGTTTCCTGCTGAGAATAATGAGACAGCGGTGCGCGTGAGTTTGTTTGATGATGAGGTAGAAAGCATCACTTTGTTTGACCCATTAACGGGACAAATATTTAATAAAATTCAAAGATTTACAATCTACCCTTCAAGCCATTACGTAACATCGCGTGAAACCACGATTAAGGCAATGGAAAAGATAAAAACAGAGTTACGCGACCGGGTTGCCCAATATATTAGTGAAAACAAGCTAGTAGAAGCGCAGCGTATTGAACAGCGCACTCGCTTTGATTTAGAAATGCTCAACGAAATTGGTTTTTGCAAAGGCATCGAGAACTATTCGCGCCATTTATCTGGCCGTAACGCGGGCGATCCACCGCCAACACTGATTGACTACTTGCCTGATAACGCGCTGATGATTATTGACGAAAGCCATGTCACCGTACCGCAAATTGGTGGCATGTATAAAGGCGACTGGTCGCGCAAAACTAATTTAGTGGATTATGGCTGGCGGCTGCCTTCCGCACTGGATAATCGCCCCCTTAAATTTGAAGAGTTCGAGCGCATTATGCGCCAAACCGTGTTTATCTCTGCCACGCCTGCAGAATACGAAAAAAATCACCAACAGCAAGTCGTGGAAATGATTGCACGGCCAACTGGTTTGATAGACCCAGAGATCATCGTCAAGCCTGCCGATACACAAGTAGATGATTTATTGGGTGAAATTAAAAAACGCGTAGCGGTGCAAGAACGCGTATTGGCCACCACCTTAACCAAGCGCATGGCGGAAGACTTGACCGATTACCTTGCGGAGCATGGCGTAAAAGTGCGTTATTTGCATTCGGATATCGACACCGTGGAACGCGTAGAGATTATTCGCGACTTAAGGCTGGGCGAGTTTGACGTACTGGTAGGTATTAACTTGCTGCGCGAAGGCTTGGATATACCGGAAGTATCTTTGGTAGCAGTGCTAGATGCCGATAAAGAAGGTTTTTTGCGCAGCGAGCGTAGCTTAATTCAAACCGCCGGACGCGCAGCGCGTAATTTAAACGGTAGCGTCATTTTTTACGGCAACCGGATTACCCGCAGCATGGGTTTGGCTATTGATGAAACCAATAGAAGAAGAAAAGTGCAAATCGCCTTTAATGAAGCCAATGGCATTACGCCTAAAGGCATCATAAAACGTGTAAAAGACATGATTGATGGCGTATATGATGTGGAAGAAGGTAAGCGTGAACGCAAAGCAGCGCAGGACCAAGCCAACTATGAAAGCTTAAGCGAAAAACAAATTGCTAAAGAAATGAAGCGCTTAGAAAAAGCCATGCACGACGCCGCTAAAAATTTAGAGTTTGAAAAAGCAGCCGACTTCAGGGATCAACTTAAAAAGCTGAAAGTAAGGTTTTATGGTGCCGAGATTCCAGATTTAAATGCATAATTTGTGTGAAATGAGTGGTTTAACTTAAAATCAAGTCGTAGGCCTGCATGCCTTATGGATGCTAGCCTGCAGAGCAGTGATTTTTATCATATCTTTTGTTATATTTTAGGAAACAATATGCAAACGGCTATTCATGGTGTCAGCAACGCATCTGAAGTGATACAACTGGCGATTGCGCCGGTTTTTTTATTGATGGGCGTCAGTGCACTTTTAGGGGTTTTGACTGGTCGGTTAGGACGTGTGGTTGACCGCTTTCGTGCCTTGAATGAAAAGTGTGAATCACCACAAGCGCAAGCCGAAAATCCAAGCTGTGCTAACTATAGCAAAGAGTTGTATATTCTGTCGTGCCGTGCCAATTGGGTGCAGTGGGCAATTATGCTTTCCACATTGTCATTGCTGATGATTGCGCTGGTGATTGGCACCTTGTTTTTAGGTTCTGCTATCAATTGGGATTCGTCCTGGCTGGTGTCGTTACTTTTTATATTTGCGATGCTTAGCCTAATTATTGGCTTGGGCTGTTTTTTGCGCGAGATTTTTCTATCAAAACATACCTTTGAGTTAAGCATTCATAAAAAATAATCTTTGTTACTCTTTGGCATTGTCTGTAAGCCACTGTTTTTATAGCGAGTAAATATTAAAAAGCCTGATTTAAACATCAGGCTTTTTAATTTCATTCATGTGAAGCTTAGCTTACTTTTGTGTTTCTACCATCACCAGAGGTGCATCGGCTGTTTTGGCTTCAGCATCTTTTTTCCAGTTGGGTGCTTTACGTGGCGCTTTTGCTTTGGCCGGTTCTGTTGCAGTAACGGCTGATGCTGTAGCGCCTTTAGTCTCCACCATTTGCAGTTCGCCTACGGGTGCAGCGGCAGGTTTAGCCGGTTTTTTTGCAGCTGGTTTTTTGGTTGCTTTGCTAACTGCTTTGGCTTTAGCAGGTTTTTCTGCCTGCGCTGGAGCAGTTTCAGCTGCGACGGTTGGCTTGGTACTCACCACTTCAATGTTTGCATCAATTGCAATAGGCTTCGCAGCTTTGGCAGCGGGTTTAGTGGTTTTTGCTGCTGCTGCTTTTTGCGGTTTATTTGCAGCTTTTGGCTTTTCTGCAGCAGGCTCGGCAACTGATACTGGTGCGGCTGCTGGAGCAGCTGTATTTGCTACAGCTTCATTTTGACCAGCATCGTTCTTTGCAGCCTCGTTAGGAGCAAATGTCGGTGCAGCTGTGTTTGGCTCGCGACTTGGATCGCGGCTAGCATCACGGTCACGATTCCGGTTGCGATTGCGTCCACCGCGGCGGCTACGACCAGTACGTTCTGGGCGTGCTGCTAAGTCTTGTGGTGCGCCTTCTGTTGGCGTTGTAATGACAGTTGCAGCTTCTGTTTTTTCCATGCCAGGTGTTTCACTTCTAGGCGCGCGTTCTGGACGCGGTACACGCTCAGGACGTGGCTGCTGGTTTGCTTGCTGTGGACGTTGTGGTTGCTGCGGTTTTTCTGCAGTATTATTACGATCACGGCTATTAGCATTACGGTCGCGGCTTCTATTGCGATCACGATCACGACTGTTGCGATTTCGGTCATTGCCACGCGCGGCTTCACGCGTTTCACGTGCTGTTTTGTCATCAGCTTTTTCTTCTGTTTTTACTTCACCCGAACCGCCAAGCCATTTTTTTATACGGCCTAAAAATGAAGTTTTGACTGCTAAAGCTGGCACAGCAGGGCGCTCTTCAACGATTGGCGCAGAGGTAGCAGGCGTAATGCCTTTTACCAGCGCTTCTGGTGCTTTTGGCGCAGCATCTTCATTCAGGCTGCGTACATAAGCAGTTTCTGCTGGCAACTCGACCATTTTGTAGCTGGCTTGAGAAGTTTCTTCGTTCACATCATCTGATTTAATACGTGTGATGCTGTAGTTAGGGGTTTCCATGTGCACGTTAGGGATCAGAATCACCTCAACACCCATGCGTTGCTCAATTTTGTGAATGTCAGCACGTTTTTCATTCAGCAAGAAAGTAGCGGCCTCCACTGGTAATTGCACCTGAATAATCGCGCTATTATCTTTCATCGCTTCTTCTTGCGTGATACGCAAAATGTGCAATGCGGTTGATTCAATACCACGAATATGGCCTGTACCACTGCAACGTGGGCATGCGGCATGGTTGGTTTCGCCCAGGCTTGGACGCAAACGTTGGCGCGATAACTCAAGCAAACCAAAGCGGGAGATCTTACCGGTTTGTACACGTGCACGATCGGCATGCAATGCGTCGCGTAGTGTGTTTTCTACTTCGCGTTGATTGCGTTGGTTTTCCATGTCAATGAAGTCAATCACCACTAAACCGCCCAAGTCACGTAAACGCAATTGGCGCGCGACTTCTTCTGCTGCTTCCAGGTTGGTGTTGTAAGCGGTCTGTTCGATGTCTGACCCTTTGATGCTGCGGCCAGAGTTTACATCGACTGAAACCAAAGCTTCGGTATGGTCGATGACAATGGCACCGCCAGAAGGCAAGCGTACTTCACGTGAGAAAGCCGATTCAATTTGGTGCTCGATTTGAAAACGCGAAAACAGCGGAACTTCATCTTGGTAAAGCTTCACACGTGCCACGTTGCCAGGCATTACGTGGTTCATAAATTGTACTGCTTGTTCGTGCACGTCGGCAGTGTCGATTAAGATTTCACCAATGTCGGCGCTAAAGTAATCGCGAATGGCACGGATGACAAGGCTGCCTTCTTGGTAGATTAAAAATGCACCTGCCTGAATATGCGACGCTTCTTCAACCGCTGTCCACAATTGCGTGAGGTAGTTTAAATCCCACTGTAATTCTTCTGCATTGCGACCAATACCTGCAGTCCGCGCGATGATACTCATGCCTTTGGGTACTTCCAGCTCTGCCATGACGTCGCGTAGCTCGTTGCGGTCTTCACCTTCGATACGACGTGAAACACCACCTCCACGTGGGTTATTTGGCATCAGCACCAAGTAACGACCTGCCAATGAGATGTAAGTCGTCAGTGCCGCGCCTTTGTTGCCGCGCTCGTCTTTATCTACTTGTACAATCAGCTCCTGGCCTTCTTTAATCACGTCTTGGATACGTGCTTTGCTACCCTCGGATTTGTCAGAAAAATAGCTGCGAGAAATTTCTTTAAACGGTAAAAAGCCGTGACGTTCGGTGCCGTAATCGACAAAAGCGGCTTCAAGTGAGGGCTCTACACGGGTTATAACGCCCTTGTAAATGTTGCTCTTACGCTGTTCTTTACCAGCGTGTTCTATATCTAAATCGACCAGTTTTTGGCCATCAACTATCGCAACGCGTAATTCTTCCGATTGCGTTGCATTAAATAACATGCGTTTCATTGTGTGCTCCCACGCTTAGGCGGGCAGATGATTTTGACTAAATAACTGATTTAATTGCGGACCAAAGGCCTGAAGGGAGGCGGATAAGTTGGCGCATGCGCGCACAGCTCGACCTGTAATATTTAAACACACGCTAAGTAATATTAAATAAATATTAGCGCGGAATTTGTAGCAATAAAATCGACGCAAGGCACGTGTTTAAAGGCCTGTATTGCATTACGCATGTTTTGACGCGTGATGCAGCTTGATTAAATTTGTTTGCTACAGCTATCAACTTATACCAACGCGTGGCATAAATCCGTTAAAATTCTATCTTCAGTACTTTAGTCGGCTTAATATTTAAACTTACGTTAAATATTTAAGTTATGTTTTATTTTATCTGCGTCGACTAGAGCGTAATTATCTTAAATATCGCTACTTATATGGCAAGCGACTTAACCAAAATATTTTTTGTGTTGATGTGGCTAAAAAGCCTTATACATTCAACACCGCTATAGTATAGGCGTTATTGGTCGTTTAAGCAAAACACTTTGATAGAATACAGATGCAAATAGAACAAAATACTAGAGTGAGTGCACATGCGTCTGCCAGCCTGACAGTGGATGAGGCGAGTGACGGTCAGCGCATCGACAATTTTCTTGCCAAAACGCTTAAAGGCGTGCCTAAAAGCCATATTTACCGCATATTACGCAGTGGTGAAGTGCGTGTGAATAAAGGGCGTATTGATGCCTCGTATAAGCTGGTGCTGAACGATGTGGTGCGTGTGCCGCCTATTCGTGTAGCGATAGCTGACATTGCAGTGACTAACGCGCCAGCAACCTCGGTATTGCAAAATACGGTGATTTTTGAAGACGATGCCATGTTGGTCATCGACAAACCAGCTGGTTTTGCTGTGCATGGTGGCAGCGGTGTAAGCCGCGGTGTCATTGAGCAGTTGCGATTGGAGCGTCCAAAGGCCAAGTTTTTAGAGCTAGTACATCGACTAGACCGCGAAACTTCTGGCGTGCTGATGTTAGCTAAGAAACGTACCGCATTGGTGGCATTGCACGAAATGATACGTAACAACCAAACCGATAAACGCTATTTAATGCTAGTTGCAGGAGAGTGGCTAGAAAAAAAGAAACGTGTCACGCTGGATTTGCAAAAATATGTACTGCCTAACGGCGAGCGGCGTGTGAATGTGGTGACAGATAAAAGCAAGGATAAGTATGACGAAGCGCAAGTATCGGAAACCATATTTTATTTAAAGCAAAATTTTGCAGGCTATAGCTTGTTAGAGGCGCAGTTAGTGACTGGCCGCACGCACCAACTCAGGGTTCAGCTGGCACATTTGGGCTTTCCGATTGCGGGAGATGATAAATATGGTGATTTTGCGCTTAATAAAACATTGGCGAAGCAGGGATTAAAACGTATGTTTTTACATTCTGCTGAAACAAAACTAAAGCATCCTTTGTCAGGTGAGAAAATACAATTGTTGGCGCCACTGCCAGCAGACCTAAGTAAGTTTATGAATAAATTAGAATTAAAGTAAGGCTGGGAAAGTAATGCAAAGAAAAATAATGCTAAGAGAAACGATGCTAAGAGAAATAATAAAGGTACAGGAGTAATGCAGGCAAATATTAAAAATTCTATTAAGCACAGCACGATTACAAGAAGGTTCGATTTAATAGTGTGGGATTGGGATGGCACGCTGGCAAATTCGACTGCTATGATTACCGAGGCTTTTGTAACAGCCGCTGCACAAGTAGGTTTGCCTGTGGTGCCCGCCGAGAATGTCACCAATATTATTGGCTTAGGGCTAAAAGAATCTATTTTTGCAGTGTATGGTGAAATACCGCCTGAAATAGCGCAAAAGCTGGCCCAACAATACAGTGCTAATTATTATGCCGGTGAGCAAGCAATCCCTCTATTTGAAGGCGCAAAAAACACCGTTATTGAGTTAAATCGGCGCGGTTACAAAGTGGCAGTAGCCACAGGCAAAGGTAGGCGTGGGCTAAACTTGGCGCTACAGCACTGTGGGTTGACGCAATATTTTCATGCTACAAGAACCGTTGATGAATGCTTCTCTAAGCCGCACCCGCAAATGCTAGATGAGCTGATGGACGAGTGTGTTACCACGCCAGAACGTACACTGATGATTGGTGATACCAGTTATGATATGCAGATGGCGGCTAATGCTGGCGTACCAGCAGTGGCAGTCACTTTTGGTGCTCAATCGCGTGAGAAATTATTAGCGTACAATTGTATCCAAATGTTTAATCAATTTAACAATTTAAGTAGCTGGCTGCTTGATGTTTAGCTAAAGCTTGGTCAAATGCCTAACAATACAATTGTTTTAAATAGTCATGACTTACATGAAAAATCTCGCGGTTTGCGCTTTGCTTTGCCGCAATTGGGTGAGTTTGCGACTGGATTTGTGGTACGTTTTCATGGTAAAGCACATGCTTACGTAAACCAATGCGCCCATGTGCCAGTAGAGCTGGATTGGGAGCAGGGTCATTTTTTTACCGTGGCAAAAGACTATTTAATCTGCGCTACGCATGGCGCACACTATGCACCGGATACGGGTCACTGTGTGATGGGCCCGTGTAAAGGAAAAAGCTTGCAAAGTTTGCCTGTAACAGAGCAGAATCAGCAAATCACCATACACCTTGATAAGCTACACAAATAGTAAATCAATATAGAAACGAGTTAGGATAATAAATGGCAGAATTTGACAATAACCAATGGCAGCAACAAACCATCGAAAAGCTGGCACTTTCTGGCTTAAAAGAGCAGCAAACCGCACGTCGCTGGAGCACGTTTTTCAAAATCCTCACTTTTATTTACTTATTTTTTCTTTTGATGTTGGCTTTGGGCTGGGTGGGGGATAAAGGCGTTACGGGTCCGCACACGGCATTAATCGAAATCGCGGGCGTCATCGAACCGGGCGGCGAAGTGAATGCTGATGCTGTAATTGGCAGCCTCAACGAAGCTTACGATAACGTCAACACCAAAGGTATCATCTTACGCTTTAATACGCCAGGCGGCAGCCCGGTGCAATCAGGCATTATTAATGATGAAATTATGCGCCAAAAGAAACTGCACCCAAAAATTCCCGTGTATGGTGTTGTCGAAGATATTTGTGCCTCTGGTGGCTACTACATTGCGGTAGCTACAGATAAGATTTATGTGGATAAAGGCAGCATAGTTGGCTCTATAGGTGTGCTGATGGATGGTTATGGCTTTACCGAAGCGATGAAAAAAATTGGTGTGGAGCGCCGCTTGCTGACTGCAGGCGAAAACAAGGCCATGCTCGATCCATTTTCACCGGTGAATGAAAGACATCAAGCGTTAGCGCAAAACATGTTGAATGAAATTCACGAGCAGTTTAAAACGGTTGTACGTGAGGGTCGGGGTGCACGTTTGAAAGAAAATGCAGAAACCTTTAGCGGCTTATTTTGGAGTGGTGAGCAAAGTATCAAGCTTGGTTTGGCTGATGCACTAGGCAGTGCAGAATACGTTGCGCGCGAGGTGATTAAGCAAGAAGAGATAGTAGATTATACTTATCAAGAAACGGTGTTAGATCGCTTTGCAAAACGCCTTGGTGCAAGTATTGCAAAGGCGGTTGGTATTGATGCAGCTGTAAAAAACCTGCAGTTGAGGTAACTTACAAAATAATAATGCCAAAAAATAATGCTCCGCAAGCCAATATCTATGCGGCTTGTGGAGCAGCTAATTTCAATTGTTATTTAAGCATTTTGGTGTGATTAATCAATCCGTTGGTTGAGCTATCATAATTGCTCACTACTTCTTCACTGGTCAGCTGCGGTAAGATTTGCTGTGCAATTTGTTTGCCATACTCTACACCCCACTGGTCGTAGCTGTTGATATCCCACATCATCCCCTGTACGAAAATTTTGTGCTCATACAGTGCGATTAACTTGCCCAATGTATTTGGCGTGAGTTTGTCGAATAAAATAGAGGTGGTCGGGCGATTGCCTTCAAATACTTTGTGTGGCAATAAGCTTTCCAGTGCTTCGCCGCTTAAACCTTGTTTTTCAAGCTCTACACGTGCTTCTTCCTTAGTTTTTCCTAACATTAACGATTGCGTTTGTGCCAGGAAGTTAGCCAGCAAGATTTTGTGGTGTGCATAGCCATGTTTGCCAATAGCGTAATGGCTGTGTACCGGCATTAAAAAATCGGCGGGTACGATTTGCGTGCCTTGGTGAATCAGTTGGTAAAACGCATGCTGGCCATTGGTGCCGGCCTCACCCCAAATAACTGGCCCTGTTTTATATTGCACGCGCGTACCATCGCGACAAATAAATTTGCCATTACTTTCCATATCCGCTTGCTGCATGTAAGCTGGGAAGCGCGCTAATCCTTGATCGTATGGCAGTATGGCATTGGTATCGACATGAAAAAAGTTGTTATACCAAATACCGATGAGAGCCAGAATGACGGGCATATTTTGTTCAAGTGGTGCGGTTTTGAAGTGGATATCCATTTCATGCGCACCCGTGAGCAGCGCTTCAAAATTATCCATACCCACATATAAAGCGATCGATAAACCGATGGCAGACCATAGCGAATAACGACCGCCCACCCAATCCCAAAACGCAAACATATTGGCGGTATCTATACCAAAATCGGCTACTGCTTTGGCGTTGGTAGAAAGCGCGACAAAATGCTTGGCAACGTGTGCACTATCTTTAGCGCTTTCTAAAAACCAGGTACGCGCTGAGGTGGCATTGGTCATGGTCTCTTGCGTAGTAAAGGTTTTAGAAGCCACAATAAACAGAGTGGTTTCAGGGTTGCATTTTTGCAACGCACGCATCAAGTGAGCGCCATCAATATTTGAAACAAAATGAATATTTAAATCGGGGCTGGAATAAGGCTTTAGTGCGTCGCAGACCATGACGGGGCCTAGATCAGAGCCGCCAATGCCGATATTCACAATATCGGTGATACGTTTGCCAGTAAAGCCTTTAAATTGCCCACTGCGCACTTTTTCACTAAAACTGCGCATTTGCGCCAGCACTGCATTCACTTCCGGCATGACGTCCTTGCCATCTACGAGCACCGGCGTATTGCTACGATTGCGTAGGGCAGTGTGCAGCACGGCACGATTTTCGGTGATATTGATTTTTTCGCCGGCAAACATTTTGTCGCGCCATTGCTCAATGTTGGCCTCACGCGCCATTTGTAACAGCAGAGGCAAAGTTTCATCAGTGATGCGGTGTTTGGAGTAGTCAAACAGGATATCTGCGAATTTCAGGCTGTATTTGTCGAAACGCTTCGGGTCAGCTGCAAACAAATCACGCATGTGTAAAGAATGCACAGTTTTTTGATGCGCGCACAGTTTATGCCAAGAAGGAAATTGGGTGAGTGTAGTCATTTATTATTTAGCAATTTTATTATTTAATACAGTGTGTTATTTTATATATTTAAAGTGATTTATTATAATTTAATGATAATGCCGGCCAGAGGCGGCAATGTCATCAATAGAGACTGGCTAAAATTCATCCAGGCTATGTTTTCAGTTTGTAAGCCTGTGCCGTTGCCTTGGTTGCTACCGCCATAATATGCAGAGTCACTATTAAAGATTTCAACATATTGACCGGCTTGTGGCACGCCTATTCGGTAATCTAATCGCAGCACAGGTGTAAAATTCAGCACTATTATAGCAAAAGAATCGTCCAGCCCGCGTCTAATAAAGCTGATAATGGATTGATCCGAATCGTGACAATCAATCCAGCTAAAGCCCTCTACATCAAAATCCAGTTCGTGCAAACAATTTACAGAACTGTAAAGATGGTTTAAATCACGTGCCGCACGTTGCACGCCAAGGTGCGCGTCATAATCAAGCAAATGCCAATCTAGGCTACGGTTTACGTTCCACTCTAAGCCCTGCGCGATTTCGTTACCCATAAAGTTAAGTTTTTTGCCAGGACTCGTCATTTGCAGTGTCATGAGCAGACGTAAATTGGCAAATTTTTGCCAAGCATCGCCAGGCATTTTGTCAATCATCGAGCCTTTACCATGCACCACTTCATCATGCGAAAACGGCAATACAAAGTTTTCGCTGTAGGCATACAATTGCCCAAAGGTGAGCTTGTCGTGGTGATATTTGCGGTGCACCGGGTCTTGCTCGATATAAGCTAAATTGTCATTCATCCAGCCCATGTTCCACTTCATGCTAAAACCAAGGCCTCCCAAATAGATAGGCCGTGACACCGCAGGCCATGCGGTAGACTCTTCAGCAATGGTAAGCGCACCAGGAAAGTCTTGATGCACCACCATATTCAGCTGTTTTAAAAAGTCAATCGCCTCTAGATTTTCGCGACCACCGTATTTATTGGGAATCCATTCATCCCCTTTCCGCGAATAATCCAAATACAGCATTGACGCCACTGCATCCACACGCAAGCCATCGATATGAAACTCGCGCAGCCAAAAATAGGCACTTGAGATTAAAAAATTGCGTACTTCATTGCGGCCATAGTTGAAAATCAACGTACCCCAGTCTTGATGCTCACCAATACGCGGGTCTTCATGCTCGTACAATGCCGTGCCATCAAAACGGGCCAATGCCCAATCATCTTTAGGAAAGTGCCCAGGCACCCAGTCAAGAATGACGCCGATATTGGCTTGATGGCAAGCATCAATCAAAAATTTCAAATCATCTGGCGTGCCAAATCGATTAGTCACACCAAAATAACCGGTCGTTTGGTAGCCCCACGATTCATTCAATGGATGCTCGGTAATGGGCAATAACTCAATATGCGTATAGCCCATTTCCACTAAATAAGGCACTAATTCTGCTGCTAGCTCTCGATAACTTAATGGGAGATTACCTTGCTTGCGCCGCCAGGAGCCTACATGTAATTCGTAGCAATTAAACGGTGCATGTAGCCAATCATGATTGGCGCGCCTGTTTAACCAACTCGCATCTTGCCATTGGTGCTGACTAGGCGCGGCAATTTTAGCGGCCGTGCCAGGGCGTAATTCAAACTCACGTGCATAAGGGTCGGTTTTAGTGAGGATGGCGTGGCTGTGACGATTGCGAATTTCAAATTTATATAAAGTGGCTACATCTAAATGTGGAATAAACAATTCCCAGACGCCGGTGCAGCCGCGCACCCGCATTGGGTTAATTCGACCATCCCAGCGGTTAAAGTCACCAACAACGCTGACACGTTCAGCATTGGGGGCCCATACGGCAAAACGTGTGCCGGCAACACCTTGATGCGTAACCAAATGCGCGCCAAACGTATTGTAAGCTTGATTTAAATTGCCCTCGCCAAACAGATGTAATTCATCATCGGTTAGAATTGGCGTAAAGCTGTAAGTGTCTGCCACCTCATGGATATGCCCGTCATTTTCAATTTTGACCGACAACGGCAATGTAGGTGCTGTTTTAGAAGTCAGCTTGCCGCGCCACTCAAATAAACCTGCAGCAGCAATGCGCTCACACTCCACCCATTTAGCTCCAACTTTTAGGCTAACGCTGTCGGCATACGGCAAAAACGCACGATACACATATTTGCCAGCATCTTGATGTAAACCCAAATAAGAAAATGCGTCATGGTGTCTGGCTTCCAAGATTAAATGCAAATCTTTTTGTTGAGCGAGTTGTGAAATTTTTTCTAGGTTTTTTATAGGTGATGTGACCACAATATATTTCATTAAAAATTAATTTATGTCTAAGATTATAACGCGATAATCGGCATATAATATGACCAATGTAGGCATTTGTTATGTTAATAAAGTCTGCATTGCCCATTTTAAAGTCATGTAAGACTAACAATAAGTTAAGGAGGGCATCTGTGGCGCAAGAAACAAACTCCACTAGGTTTGTGAGTAACCTGACTAAGAATACTGTGGCCCTGATTTTAGCAGGTGGTCGCGGTAGCAGATTGAGAGACTTAACTAGCCACCGCGCTAAACCAGCTGTACCATTTGGCGGTAAGTTTCGCATCATCGATTTTCCGCTCTCAAATTGCATTAATTCTGGCATACGCCGGGTCGGCGTAGTGACGCAGTATAAATCACATAGTCTGATGCGTCATATACAGCGTGGCTGGGGGTTTTTACGTGGTGAGTTTAATGAGTATGTCGATTTACTACCAGCCTCGCAGCAGCGTGATACCGAAGAGTGGTACAAAGGCACCGCCGATGCGGTATACCAGAATATCGATATTCTGCGCGTAAGTCAGGCGGAATATGTAGTGATTCTGGCAGGTGATCATATTTATAAAATGGATTACGGTCAAATGCTGGCATGCCATGTGCGTAATAATGCGGATATGACAGTTGCATGTATTAATGTACCGCTGGAAGAAGCCAAGGGCTTTGGCGTGATGGCAGTAGACAGCGAAGATAGAGTCGTAGAATTCGCCGAAAAGCCAAGTGAACCAAAGCATATGCCAGGGAATCCCACTCAAGCGTTGGCCAGTATGGGCGTTTATGTGTTTAATGCCGGATTTTTGTATGAACAATTGATGCGCGATGCAGAAGATTCGCAGTCTACGCATGACTTCGGAGGCGATATTATCCCTCACCTGATTTCGCGCGCGCGCGTGTACGCACACCGTTTTGCCGATAGTTGTGTCGGTGCGCGCAACGGTATGCATTATTGGCGTGACGTAGGTACAGTGGATGCGTATTGGCAAGCCAATATGGAATTGACCAGGGTGATTCCAGAGTTGAACATGTACGATAATTTATGGCCGATTTGGACCTATCAAGAGCAACTCCCACCCGCAAAATTTGTGTTTAACGACAAAGACAGAATGGGCAAAGCGACAGATTCGCTAGTATCAGGCGGTTGTCTCATCAGTGGATCTTGTGTGACAAGTTCGGTATTATTTTCCAATGTCCGCGTACATAGCTACTGCGATATTCAAGGCGCAGTTATCCTGCCAAACGTGGTGGTTAATCGTCACGTAAAACTTAAAAATGTTGTGATTGACAAGGGCGTTCATGTGCCGGAAGGTATTAAAATTGGCTTTGACCCAGAGGAAGATAAAAAGCGTTTTTATGTATCAGAAAAAGGCACGGTATTGGTGACGCGTGAAATGCTCGGCCAACATCGTCCAACAACGTTCAGTAATTGAATCAATTACATCAATCAAACCAAAGTAAGTGGATAGCGTTTAAATGGTAATAGCACCGGCAAAACTTCTAATTAATATCTATTGGCACATGCATCAGCCCGATTACCGTGATTCGATCTCGGGTGAATATGTTTTGCCGTGGACCTATCTACACGCCATTAAAGATTACTCGGATATGGCACATCACCTGGAAGCGAATGTAAAAGCGCGCGTTACCTTTAATTTTGTGCCGATACTACTGGATCAACTTGAAGATTATGTCGCCCAATTTAAGGCAGGAGTCATCAAAGACCCCTTATTGCAGATGTTGGGTGCAGATGATCTGGATCATGTCTCGCCTGAACATTGTGAATTAATTGTCAATAGCTGCTTTAAAAGCCATCACGACAAAATGCTGTCACCTTACTCAGAATATCAGCGCTTGTATCATTTGTATCAAGTGGCCAGCCAAGGTGGGGATGAGAATAATCTGCAATATTTCTCAGCACAGTACAAAGCCGATTTATTAGTTTGGTACCACTTGGCGTGGATGGGCGAGAGCATCAAGCGCAACAATAAGTTTGTGCAATCCCTTATTGGTAAGGGCAGCCACTTTAGTGTAATGGATCGCAAAACTTTATTTGAGCTAGTGGGCGAAATTATTGCTAATTTAATTCCACGCTACAAAAAATTGCAACAAAAAGGCCAGATTGAGATTTCCAGCACACCACATCACCATCCTATTCTGCCTTTGCTATTAGATTTTAATAGCACTTTAGATGCAATGCCGGGTGCAGTATTGCCACTTGCGCCGCTATATGTGGGCGGAGAAGCGCGTGCCATCAGCCATGTGCAGCATGCGCAAGCCTCGCATGAGCGCAGGTTTGGCGAAAAGCCAGTAGGTATGTGGCCAGCAGAAGGTTCTATATCAAAAGAAGCCTTGCTATTGCTGGCGAAGCAGGGCGTTAAGTGGGCGGCCTCAGGTGAAACGGTGCTCGCCAATAGCTTGGCAAAATCTAACCCTAAAAAAACTTTAGCTGCCCATCACGATTATTTGTACAAACCATATAGAGTAAGCAATGGTGTCGATAAAATCGTGTGCTTCTTTAGGGATGACCGACTATCTGACAAAATTGGTTTTGAATACTCCAAAATGCATAGCAGCGACGCTGTGCGTGATTTCATTAGCGATTTAGAGCAAGTCCGCACTACTTTTCAAGACCACGAAAATCCTGTTGTAAGCGTGATTTTAGATGGCGAGAACGCATGGGAGTATTACCCTTACAACGGTTATTACTTCTTAACGGAGCTTTACCAGGCCCTGGTTAATCACCCTAATATCGAAATGGTGACGCAATCAGAAGTGCTCCAGGCCATTAATGCCCCTAGCAAAAGCCCCTATAAAGTGTTCTGCGGCAACCTGCCTGAGATCGCCGCTGGAAGCTGGGTATATGGCACCTTTAGCACCTGGATAGGTAGTACAGACAAAAATCGTGGTTGGGATTTGCTGTGTGAAGCAAAGCTAGCCTACGATCAAGTACTGCGTAGCGATGTGTTAACTGCTGAGGAAATCAAGCTGTGCGAAGATCAGCTTGCAGTGTGTGAAGGTTCAGACTGGTTTTGGTGGTTGGGTGATTATAACTCTGCCGCAAGTATCAGTAGTTTCGATCAACTTTATCGGCGCAATTTAAGCAATTTATACGTATTATTAAAATTGCCGGTACCGCATCATCTATCGCAACCTATTAGCGTAGATACCTCGCAACAAACCAGCAGTTCTGCGATTTCAAGTGGAACCATGAAACGCGGCCAAGAAAGTTAACCACTTTAAATATGGCGACCCTAAAAAAAATAATCCCGCCAACACTCATTAAACCATCACGCACGGCAGGTGTTCTGCTGCATATCAGCTCGTTACCCTCAGGTAATTTTGGCGCAGATGCGTTCATGTTTGTTGATTTTTTAGCTAACATCGGTGCGCGTGTCTGGCAAACCCTGCCATTGAATATGCCGCATGATGATGGCTCACCTTATCAATGTTTAAGCGCACATGCTGGTAATCCAGCGTTCATTGATTTTAATGCTGTAGTCACACTCGGTTTACTGACTACTGAGGATTTAGCGCAAAATGGCAGTGCCACGCGAGCCAATAGAAATGCACTTGCTGGTATAGCTTATACCAATTATAAACGAAATAAAAACAGTGAATTAAAACAAGAATACAGCCAGTTTTGCCGAAAAAATGTCAATTGGCTGGGCGATTTTGCGTGCTTTTTGTTGTTGCGAGAAAAGTATCACCACGCCAGTTGGCAAACATGGCCAACGCCATTTAAGAATAAGCAGCCTGCTGCCATTAAGCAGGTAAAAAAGACTAATGCGCAGGCAATTGGTATTATTAAATTTACCCAGTTCTTGTTTTTTAAACAGTGGCACGCGCTTAAAACTTACGCCAATCAAAAAGGGATCGCGATGTTTGGCGATATTCCTATTTTTGTGGCCTACGATAGCGCAGATGTCTGGGCAAATTCACACTTATTTAAATTGGATAAAGCAAAAAAAATGCAGGTGGTAGCAGGGGTGCCGCCTGATTATTTTTCGGTAACTGGTCAACGTTGGGGCAATCCGCATTACAACTGGCAAACTATGCAAGCACAAGGATTTAGTTGGTGGCTGGCACGCATGCGAACACAAAGCCAGATGTTCGATTTGCTACGCATCGATCATTTCCGTGGCCTGGAATCGGCATGGGAGATAGCCGAGCATGCAGAGACTGCTGTGGAAGGCGCATGGATAGTGGCCCCTGGCGACGCGCTTTTAAAGGCGATTAAAAAAACCTTTCCACGTTTACAATTAATCGCAGAAGACTTAGGTGTGATTACTGCAGAAGTGAATGCGCTGCGTGAAAAATATGCGTTGCCGGGTATGAAGATTTTGCAATTCGCTTTTGGTGGTGACGACAGTAACCCATATTTGCCACACAATATTAGCGAGGACAGCGTGGTTTACACCGGCACACACGATAATGACACTACGTTGGGTTGGGCGCTGCAATTGGATGACCAAACCAAACAGCATGTCAATAGTGTGCTGGAAGATGGTCAGCTTGAAATGCCACAGGCACTGATTAAGTTGGCGTTAGAGAGTAAAGCCAATTTGGCCATTATCCCGATGCAAGATATATTGGGTCTGGATGGCACTCATCGAATGAATACGCCCGGAACCATAGAGAATAATTGGCGCTGGCAATTTAATTGGTCAAAACTTACTCCAGACCATATCCACCGCATTAAAGAGGCGATAAAGTCATCAAGTAGATCTGGGTAAGCTTAAGGAAAACAGCATGCTGGCGTTAGGAATTGATGTAGGCGGAACCAATATCCGTTTCGGTGTATTCAATGGTTATCAACTCATTGACAGCGTACGTTTAGAGGCCAATTTAAGCCAGCTCTGCAAAGATAATTCAGCAGATAGCGCAGCACTTGCGGTGGTGCATGTTTTATCCTGCGAAATTGTCAATCTCATCGAAAAATATCCAGATATTCAAGCTGTGGGAATTGGTTTCCCGGGGTTTATTCAGCCGGATAACAAAAAAATCATCCAATCCCCCAATTTACCTGGTTTAAGTTATTTTGATTTACGAAGTGAGCTGTCGGCTGTTTTAAATTTACCAGTGACAATTGAAAATGACGCCAACGCCGCGGCGTATGGCGAATACTGCTTGGCGGGTAAGCCAAAGGGCGGTCTAATTTACTTAGGGTTAGGCACAGGCGTAGGTGGTGGCCTGATTGTTGATGGTAAGCTTTATACAGGGCAACAAGGTTTCGCAATGGAGATAGGGCATCTTATTATCGAACCAGGCGGCAGGCAGTGCGGCTGTGGCAATAAGGGCTGTATGGAACAATATGCCTCCGCAACTGGTGTGGCGATGAGCTATTTTATTGCGACTCAGCAGCGCCTTTCTGCGCATCAAATTGCCGAGCTAGCAGATGGCGGCGATAAAGCCGCGATTGAAGCTTATACGTTGGCAGCAAATGCCCTAGCACAAGCGTTGGCGAGCATTGCCAAAGTATTAGATATTAAAAATGTGATGATTGGAGGTGGCTTGACAGCCGCTTGGCCACTCATGCAACAAGCCTTTAATGCTCGCCTTGATGCAGACTTGATTCCTGCATTGCGTGGAGGTATTCAAGTGAAAATTTCTACCGCTGAAGATACCGCAGGTATGCTGGGTGCGGCGATGTTGGCTCTAAATTAGTGGGTATGTTGCTGCAAGGCCCAAGCCACGTGCTCTTTAAGCAATTCATTGCTATCATTCTCGCGTGATTTCAAGGCGTCTATAATCGCCGGTGTGGTGGGCGCATTGCCCAAACCCACGGCAATATTGCGCAACCATTGTATATAGCCAATCCTGTAAATGGCGCTTCCTGCCATTTTTTGGTTGAATTCGGCCTCAGTCCAACCAAAACATGCCACCAAGCTGATGTCGTCCAAGCCATTTCGCACGTTAAAGTCGGGTTCTTCGGTGATTTCGGCAAATTTATTCCACGGGCATACCAGTTGGCAATCGTCACAGCCGTACACACGGTTTCCTATAAGTGGCCTAAATTCCAACGGAATAGAGCCCTTTAGCTCGATGGTTAAGTAGGATATACAACGCCGCGCGTCAACCTCATAAGGTGCCGTGATGGCGCGGGTAGGACAAATATCGATGCACGCGCTGCAACTGCCACAGTGATTGGTGGCTTTTTGGTCAACAGGCAGCGGTAAATTGGTGTAAATTTCACCCAAAAAAAACCAAGAACCGTGGTCCTTGTTAAGCAGCAAAGTGTGCTTGCCACGCCAACCTAAACCAGATTTCTCTGCTAGTGCCACTTCTAGCACAGGCGCGCTATCGGTAAAAACACGGCTTTCAAATTTAAAGTCTTCAAAGCCATCCACATGAGCTGCGATTTTATCGCATAGTTTTCGTAGCTTCTGCCGCATCACTTTGTGGTAGTCACGTCCAAGTGCATAGCGGGAAATAAAGGCTTGCTCGCCATCTTCAATTACTCCCCAGCTTTCTTTGGCTGCAGGTGGCAAATAATCTAGGCGCGCGGTAATTACACGCACAGTATTTGGCACTAAATCTGCTGGCCTGGTTCGCTTGGTGCCGTGTTTTGCCATATAATCCATGTCACCATGAAAGCCTTTATTAATCCAAGCTTGGTGTTCGGCCTCTGCGTTGCTCAAATCTATATCGGTAATGCCCACCTCGGCAAAACCCATTTCGCGTCCCCAGCGCTTAATGTCAGCCGTCAGGCTTGTATAGTCGTTGTCGTTTAATAATTGCATATGTCGAATGATATTACATTAACTTCTAAAGAATCTATATTGGGTAACGAAGCAGCAACCCTGGCTAGTGGTGCGCAGTTTGCCAAGGGCGTACAGGCTGGGCTGGTAGTTTATTTGCATGGCGACTTAGGTGCAGGGAAAACGACTTTTGTGCGCGGTGTGTTACACGCGTTGGGGCATGTGGGCAAGGTAAAAAGCCCAACCTATACCCTGGTTGAACCTTATCAAATTTTTGTTAATAAAGTTTTTAACTATACATTTTATCATTTTGATTTATATCGTTTTATTGATGAGAACGAATGGGAAGCGGCGGGCTTCAGGGATTACTTTAATCCGCAAAGTGTTTGCATGGTAGAGTGGCCTGAGAAAGCTGAACACGTGCTGCCTACACCAGACATTCATATTTATTTGTCGCTATATGATTTGGGTCGAAAAATTACATTTTCTGCCGCTTCACCATTAGGAGCTCAATGTTTAACAAATTTTTAAGACACCTTTTAGCCGTTTGCTTTTTTCTCATCTGCACAAGCGTCCATGCAGCTAATACCATCACTGCAGCCCGTGTGTGGCCTGCACATGAGTACACACGCATCGCCATGGAATCGACCGCGCCCATTAAATACCAGCTACTGATATTAAAAAACCCTGATCGATTAGTACTGGATATCGAAGATGTCGAGCTGACCAGCGTGTTAAAAACCTTATCCGATAAAATTATTGCCAGTGATCCTTACATTAAACAAGTCCGCGTCGGTCAATTCAAGCCTGGCGTGGTGCGTATAGCCGTCGACTTAAAGGGTGAAGTTAAATCAAATTTATTTGCACTCCTGCCTGCGGGGGATTACAAGCACCGATTGGTGTTGGATATTTATCCGTTGCAAGATGAGCTGATGGCCATGTTAGATAAAATGAATGTTGAGACCAACGCACAAAAACCTGTTATTGAGCCGCTGCCACCCAATGCCGATACGCCTGCTGCCGCTACTGTGGACAGTGCCTCCACTGCGCTACCGCCACCGACTGAATCTCCAGCAGATACCAAAACTTCAGAAGTTAACCCTGTAGAGAATAAACCCACGCCAGAACAAACCAAGGATGCAGTCAAAGATGCGATTAAAAATAAAGAGGATAACCGCCTCATTACCATCGCGCTAGACGCCGGGCATGGGGGTGAAGACCCCGGGGCGAGTGGTGCCAACGGTAGTCGCGAAAAAGTAATTACCTTGCAAATCGCAAAAAAACTCAAAGAAAAAATCGATGCAGAACCTAATATGCGTGCGGTGCTGACGCGTGATGGCGATTACTTTGTGCCGCTGGCCACGCGTGTAATCAAAGCGCGTAAATTTAAAGCTGATTTGTTCATATCGATTCACGCCGATGCTTTTACCAACCCTGCGGCGCGCGGTTCATCGGTGTTTGCGTTGTCAGAGAAAGGCGCTACAAGTGCCAGCGCACGTTATTTAGCCAAAAAGGAAAATGAGTCTGACTTGATTGGTGGTGTGAGCTTGGGTGGTAAAGACCCGGTGCTGGCAAAAACACTACTAGATTTATCACAAGCGGCAACCATTAACGACAGCTTAAAGCTTGGCAAAGCAGTATTGGGGCATATTGGTGATGTAAATAAGTTACATAAAAAACATGTCGAGCAAGCTGGGTTCGCGGTGTTAAAGTCCCCTGATATCCCGTCGATATTGGTAGAAACGGCATTTATCAGTAACCCGGAAGAAGAGAGAAAGCTACTTAATGACGGCTATCAAGACAAATTGGTCGATTCGATCTTGAGTGGTATCAAAAAATATTTTGCCACTAACCCGGCCTTGGCAAAAAGATAAATAATTTTTAAGCATTTAACAAATGTGACTAATTTTATTGGTTGAAATGCCAAACGCAAAGTTATGGAATTGCCATCACAAAGGAGAAAATTGTGAAAGCCATTGCTTTAACCCATTATTTACCCATCAATAATCCAAAATCATTGCAAGATGTTGAGCTGCCAATGCCTGTATTGCAAGCGCGTAACGTGCTGGTGAAGGTGGCTGCAATAGCAGTCAATCCCGTAGACACGAAAGTGCGCAAACCCAAGGATAAAATCGAGTTGACGCCCAAAGTATTAGGCTGGGATGCCACAGGCGAGGTGGTAGATGTAGGTGCACATGTAACGCTGTTTAAAGTTGGAGATATGGTTTATTACTCAGGAGATATCACCCGGCAAGGCTGTAATGCTGAGTATCAAGCTATTGATGAGCGCATTGTGGCACATCGGCCCAGCACCCTGAGTGCAGAGCAAGCTGCCGCTTTACCGCTCACAGCGATTACCGCCTGGGAAGCGCTGTTCGATCGGCTAGGCATAGCAAAAGATGCCAGCAGTAACCAGGCCAAAAGCCTATTAATCATTGGTGGCGCCGGTGGCGTAGGGTCTATTGCGATTCAGTTGGCAAAAGTAGTGGCAGGCTTGCATGTCTTTGCGACAGCTTCAAGGCCAGAAACAGCAGCTTGGGTAAAAAGTTTAGGTGCAGATGTGGTAGTGAATCACCATGATTTATTGGCTGAAATGACTGCCTTAAATATTCAGCCTGACTACATATTGTGTAATAACAATACTGATGGTTATTTTGAAACCATGGCGACACTAATCAAACCCCAAGGCAAAATATGCTCAATTGTAGAAACTACGCAGCCAGTAAATTTAGATTTGCTTAAAACCAAAAGCGTTAGTTTCGTATGGGAATTCATGTTTACGCGCTCCATGTTTCAAACGCCGGATATGGTAATGCAGGGTGAAATACTGGGTAAAATCAGCCAGTTAATTGATAACGGAAGTATCAAAACCACACTTAACCTAGTATTAAGTCCAATCAATGCTGATAATTTGCGTAAAGCCCATGCCCAGATTGAAGCAGGTAATACCATCGGCAAAATAGTGCTAAGTGGTTGGTAAAGCAATTTTAAACACACTTAATTAAAATAAAAAAGCAGGTAAAATGGCGCTATGCAAATACGCCTAAACTCGATTCGACTACTGCCCGACCAACTTATTAGTCAAATCGCTGCGGGAGAAGTCGTTGAACGACCGGCATCTGCATTAAAGGAATTGCTGGAAAACAGTCTTGATGCGGGTTCTAGCGATATTCAAGTATCGCTTATTCAAGGCGGTGTTAAGCAGCTAAAAGTCACCGATAATGGCGGCGGAATTTTGCAAGATGACCTTGCCATGGCATTAACCCGTCACGCCACCAGCAAAATCGCCACTCTTGAAGATTTAGAAGCAGTCGCCAGCTTAGGGTTTCGTGGCGAAGCGCTGGCGAGTATTGCCTCGGTTTCCCGCACACTAATATCTAGCCGTGCATCTGACACTAAACATGCATGGCGTATTGCTTCAGAGGGCAGTGAAATAGCGCCCTTAGAGCCTGTTGGCTTAGATGTGGGTACCATCGTAGAAGTCAACGATCTATATTTTAATACGCCAGCGCGGCGCAAATTTTTAAAAACTGAAGGCACGGAGTTTGGCCATTGCGAAGAGGCCTTTAACCGCGTTGCGCTGTCGCGTCCAGATGTAGCGTTTATGCTGCAGCACAATGGCAGGGCGCTTAGCCGCTATGCAGCCAGCGAACCGGCAAAAAGATTTAGTGAAGTACTAGGCGCAGAGTTCGCGGCCGAAAGTATTGGTATTGATGAACAAGCCGCAGGCTTAAGGCTGTGGGGAATGGCGGCCAAACCCACGTTTAATCGCAATAGCCGCGATACGCAATATGTGTATGTTAACGGCCGTTTTGTACGCGATAAGCTGATTGCGCACGCCATCCGGCAAGCCTACCAGGATGTGTTGCACCACGACCGTCACCCAGCATTTGTGCTATTTTTAGAGTGCGACCCGAATTTGGTGGATGTCAACGTGCACCCCAGCAAAACTGAAGTGCGGTTTAGGGATGGCCAAGCGATACATCGCTTTATTTTCCATTCGCTACATAAAAATTTAGCCACTCCAACTGGTTTATCTAATGCGGCTACTGCCAGTCAAGCAGCGCATAATCCTTTTGCTTCGCAATATGTTGCACCCAATTACCCACAATATCAAACACAGATTAACTTAAGCGCGAGTCAGCCTAGTGCATTTTATGAAACGCTGTATGGCTCAAATAGCCAAACAGACCGCCAGTTTGCAAGCCCAGTCTGTTATGCAGATGAGTTCGACGGTAATTCGCAAGCCACGCCAGTAGAAGATTTTCCGCTAGGCTTTGCTGTGGCGCAGATTCACGGTGTGTATGTATTAGCGCAAAATAAATTAGGTTTAGTGGTGATCGATATGCATGCCGCGCACGAGCGCATTATGTACGAACAACTTAAAAACGCACTAGATAGTAAGGCCGTACCGATGCAACCTTTGCTGATTCCCGTCAGTTTTAATGCGGATAGACTAGAAGTGGCAACGGTAAATGAAGAGCTGGCAACTGGCGCGGATAATTTGCAGCAATTAGGCTTTGATATTGCTGTGCTTTCGCCTTCTACATTAGCAGTTCGCGCAGTGCCGACCATGCTGCAAAATGCAGATGCAGTGCAACTGGCGCGCGATGTATTAAAAGATTTGCGCGAATATGGCGCTTCACGTGCGCTTACAGAACGTAGAAATGAACTGCTCGGTACCATGGCTTGCCATGCTGCGGTCCGCGCTAATCGTATTCTCACAGTGACTGAAATGAACGCCTTATTGCGCGATATGGAAGCCACAGAACGCAGCGGTATGTGCAATCACGGTCGTCCAACTTGGTTTCAGGTCAGTATGAGCGATTTGGATAAGATGTTTATGCGTGGAAAATAAACTAACTTATTGTAGGATAACGCCAGTTTGCCAGATATTTGCTCAGCTAAACTTTTTCTTTAAGTAGCGCCAGACTAGACCTTCAGGCACTTCAATGCCGTCAACCATATAAGTCATTATTTTGATATTGTTTAATAGCGAAGGTTGCACCGATTTAGCAGTGGCAGTGCCGCAGAACAAGATGCGGTCGTTCATTTCTAATATGGTAGATGGGTGCGGAACGAGTATTTGGTCATTGTTTCTTATTAATAACAGCGGCATTAAATGCAGTTGTTTGTTGCGGTTTCCCGGGTCTAGCATTAAGTTTTGCAGCAAGACTTTGGTGCCCTGATTCAGTAGTTCAGCAACGGCTGGCGCTGTGCCTTCTTCAATATTAATCGCCCAGGTTTCTGGCACAGTTTCACCCATGACGCCCACCAGTTGACTAATCAAAATATTCGCCCAACTGTTTGTTTGACTTCTAGCCAACACCAGAAATTGGGCAAGCAACGGTGAAATCATATGTGCTAAGCATTCGTGCGCAATAATGTCGGTAGGTTGCATGGTAATGTCAGCATCAAACTGTTTGAAGAGGGCGCTGTTGTGACGTCTGTTTTTACGAATAACCAAGAAAAGCGCTGGGTTCAATTCTTTTGCCGTCATCACAATCGATAGATTGTTTACGTCGTTATCAGTGCCAGCCACAATCGCGACCGCATTCATAATATCGGCTTCCATTAAAGTTTTGGCTTCTGTACCGCTACCCACAATGCAAACATCACATTCTGTGAGTTCGGGCATTGCTTCAACAATGGTAATGCTCAAATGTTCGCGTTCTAAGTTCTCGACCACAGACTTTCCAAACCGACCATAGCCACAGACAATCCAGCGGCCACGTGGTGGATTTTCAGGCGGCGGTAACATGTCACCTGGTACGCCAGTTAACCACTGATGTAGCAAATAAGTGCCCAATGCATGCACCCGCATTGCTAGTTGCTCGCCAAATAATGTGTAGGGGTTAATGATGTGGTCGGTGCCAAACGAAGCCATATTCGCCGCGATGTCTTCTCGATCTGCGCGGGCAATCACAGGTAAAGTTGGGCGCATCAGTTTGACTGCGACTGCAACAGCCAAATTGACTTCGTCATTATCGGTTAACGTCACCACACCGCTACATAAAGGGTTATGCACACCAGCACGCACTAAATTTTCAGGTAGTTTTGCATCGGCACAAATGTACGGAATAATATTATTGGTATTGGTAAGTTCAAGTTCATCCAAGCGAGATTGCTGCGATTCAATGATGACCACGCGCATGCCTTTTTCATCTAACGCTTTGGCTAGCAAGCTGGCCGATTCGCCATAACTGCATAAAATATAAAATGGCTGTTGCAGCAAGCGCACATCGCGCGCAAATCGATCTGTAGACATGGCCTGACGTAAGCTTGTATCTTGTAGCAAGGTGATGATTTTACCGATACCGTAAAACCACGGAATCACCGTGAAGTAAATGGAGAATGTCGTCCAAATGCGTTGCGCTTGGCTAAAGGTATAGGGGACTTCACCATAGCCAATGGTGGTGGCGGTGTAGCTGATGACGTAAAACGCTTGAAAGATGCTCATGTGCCACTCATTGCCGTTTGCATCTATACCGGGCATCAGTGTTAGGCCTAAAGTGGCAATAGCAAAACTGACTATGATTAATATTAGCGGTCGCCTTAAGCGACGTAATATTAAAAATAAAATGCTATCCATACAAATGCTTAGCGATGAGGGAGCGTTATTTTAATGCTTGTTATGTAAGCAATTTTCGAGCAAAACCATGTGAATATCATTGATTTAACGACGTTGGTTAATGGTTTCAGAAATCAGTAATATCACCGATACAAAGTTTGCCATTAGTGCACCACCCGAGAGTGAAACTATATAAACCATCAAGCTTTGAGGGTCCATTTTGCCATCTAAGGCAGCCCATAAAATTGCGGCAGTGATAAGTTGTAAGTCTGCTGCCAGACTGGTCGATAGTAAAAAAGCCCCAACATGGGTACGGTCGCCAAATTTTAAGACAGTCGCAATCAAGCTAACTATAATCGCCGCATAAAGTTCATATACATGATGATGTGAAGGGTTGTCTATTTCACCTAAAAAAAAGCCAAAATTTAAGGTCATGGCTAAGACAATGAAAAAACCAAAAACTACTTTTTCTAAATTCATGTAGTGCCACCCTTAAGTTAAGTACAAGCAAGTAAAGTACAAAGCTGAAATAGAAAAATATTATATCGCTATCGCATTTAACATTATTAAATTAAGACGATTTATTTCTTTAAAGTCGTTAGATTCTTCATTATCATCGATAAAATAGCCAACAATTACAACAATTCATTTATATCAATGCATCCATCATCGTTTCCGCCAGCTATTTTTTTGTTTGGGCCAACCGCCAGTGGTAAAACTGGGGCAGCTATCAACTTGCATTCAAAATTGCCGGTTGAAATTATCAGCGTCGATTCTGCGCTGGTGTTTAAAGATATGAATATTGGCACTGCCAAGCCAGATGCAGCAACGCTGGTAAGCGCGCCGCATCATTTGATTGATGTGATTCCACCGACCGAGGCGTATTCTGCGGCGAACTTTAGAAGTGATGCATTACGATTGATGGCAGATATTACTGCGCGTGGCAAAATTCCGCTATTGGTGGGTGGCACTATGTTGTATTTTAAAGCTTTGTCTGAGGGCATGAGCGGTTTGCCACAAGCTAACCCAGAGGTTCGCGCAAGGTTAGACGCGCGTGCTGCCTTGATTGGTTGGCCAGCGATGCACGAAAAGTTGGCTTTGATTGACCCGGAAACGGCAGCACGCTTACAACCCAACGACGCACAACGCATTCAACGAGCTTTAGAAGTGTTTGAAATAACAGGCGAAAGTATGTCTAGCTTATTTAAAAAGCAAAGCAGCGAGGCGTTGCCATACAATCTGCTTAAAATTGCACTGGTGCCGAGTGAGCGCAGCGTGTTGCACCAAAGAATAGCGGCGCGTTTTGATGAAATGTTGAAACTAGGCTTAGTAGATGAAGTAAAAAGCTTGTTGTCCAAATATCCGCAACTTACCGCAGAATCAACCTCTATGCGCTGTGTGGGCTATCGGCAAACGCTAGA
>JAKFEP010000029.1:0-9755 GCA_036675645.1 Methylotenera sp.
ATTAGCATGAGGCATTAAATTCTTATGAACAACTCTTGTATCCAGATGTCAATTTGTGAGTTCATCTAGATGTGAATTTAAGCGTAAACAAAAAATCATCATAATAGGGAGTTAATATGTTTAGAACATTAAAAATAATCGCCTTAAAATCCGCTCTGATACTCACTTGCAGTCAGGTATTTGCAGCACCAGAAGCTTACAGGATTGACGATTCACACAGCTTCGCTAATTGGAGTGTACGCCATGTGGCAAGCAAAACATCAGGCACCTTTAGCGATATCACTGGCAAAATCATCATCGACAGCGAGAATCTGGCTAACTCCAGCGTAGAAGCAAAAATTAATATGTTGAGCGTCAATAGTAGTCATCCCAAGCGCGATAAACACATTAAAGAATCTGATTATCTAGATACGGAAAAATTTTCCACCGCGACGTTTGTCAGCAAGAAAATTCAAGCTACCTCTAATACTGAAGGTGTAATGACGGGTGTGCTAACGATGCACGGCGTTGCTAAAGAAATGACATTTCCATTTAAAGTGCTGGGTTTTGGCACAGATCCATGGGGTGGCTATCGCACGGGTTTTGAAGCTAAAACCAACTTAAAAGCCAGCGATTTTGGTTTTGGTTGGGGCATTAAACCCAACGCCTCGGTAGGAGATGACATTGAAATCACCCTGCTGATAGAAGGCGTGAAGTTGCCGTCAGCCGTTCCAGTCAAATAACCAATTCAATCATATTCAATTTAGCTATTTAAAATAACTCAGGAGTATTGCATGGCATTAGATTTATTTAGCCCAACAAAATTAGGCGCAATTAGCCTTAAAAACCGCATCGTGATGGCGCCGCTCACAAGGAGCAGGGCGCCAAAAGAAACGGGTGTGCCACAAGATTTAAATGTCACTTATTACCAACAGCGTGCTAGTGCTGGTTTAATCGTGACAGAAGCCACGCCAATATCTGCAATGGGACATGGTTATATTTTATTACCTGGTATTTACACCGATGCACAAGTGGTTGGTTGGAGAAAAGTTACAGATGCGGTACACGCAGCAGGCGGCAAGATCGTGCTGCAACTGTGGCATGTAGGGCGTATTTCACACCCAAGCCTATTACCTAATGGCGTATTACCTGTCGCACCTTCCGCAATTAAACCAGCTGGCCAAGCCTTTACTTACGAAGGTTTAGTTGATTTTGTCGAGCCGCGTGCATTAGCTGCGAGTGAGATACCAGCCATTGTGCAAGAGTATATACATGCGACTAAGTGTGCCCTAGAAGCGGGTTTTGATGGCGTGGAGATTCATGCCGCCAATGGTTATTTGCTAGACCAATTTTTGCGGGATGGCAGCAACAAGCGCACCGACAACTACGGCGGTAGCTTCGAAAATCGCGCTCGTTTATTGATGGAAGTGATAAAAGCAGTGACAGATGTAGCAGGTGCCGACAGAACTGGTTTGCGTTTATCGCCTGTAAACCCTTTTAACGATATGCAGGATAGTAACCCGCAAGCGTTATTTAACTATGTTGCTGGCGCAATTAACAAATTTAATCTGGCTTATTTGCATGTGGTAGAAGGCGGCATGGACGAAAATAGGGGAGGTTTTGATTTTGAGCAGATGCGCAAGCAGTTTAAAGGCAGTTATATGGCAAACTTTGGCTACGATAAAGCGCGTGGTAACGCCGCCATTGCCAGTGGCCATGCCGATGTGATTGCTTATGGTGTGCCGTTTATCGCAAACCCAGATTTGGTTGAGCGTTTCAAAACCGATGCGCCACTCAACGAAGCAGATGCAAACTCATTTTATGGTGGGGCCGAAAAAGGTTACACTGATTATCCATTTTTGAACGCTTGAAAGACCAATGCCATGCAAAAAACTGCCAGCACTGCTGTACCCATTAATTCAATCATTGCCAACCGTTGGAGCCCGCGCGCTTTTGACGCCAGTAAACCAGTCAGTCAAGAGCAAATCATTACCTTATTAGAAGCCGCTCGATGGGCGCCTTCTTGCTTTGGTGATGAGCCTTGGCGCTTTATTGTGTGGGATAAAAATGCCGATGCTAAAAGCTGGCAGCTAGCTTTTGATTGCCTGGCTCCCAGCAATCAAACCTGGGTTAAAAACGTACCGGTTTTAATGCTGATTTGTGCAGACAGCTTGTTTGGGCATAACCAGAAAGAAAACCGCTGGGGACAATATGACACCGGCGCAGCCGCAGAGAACCTGTGTTTACAGGCAAGCAGTATGGGTTTAATGGCGCATCAGATGGGTGGTTTTAATGCGGATGCGGCACGCGAAGCTTTTAAAATTCCTGCTCAAGTCACTCCTATGGCGATGCTAGCAGTTGGTTATGAAGGCGACGCTAATGACTTGCCGGATGAACTAAAAACGCGCGAGTTTGCAGCACGTAAACGCAAACCACTGGGTGAAGTATTTTTTACCAATACCTGGGGCAAACCAATTAAGGCATAAATTATTAAGAATATGCTCTGCAAGCCACTGTTCTAAACTTATGGCCATAAAGGTTGTAGGGCATTTTTTCTTATGGGCTTGTAGCTGGCTAACTCGGCCAGTTTTTCATAGCCATTTTCACAACTGCTAACAATTCTTGCCGTGTAGCACCGCTAGTCGCCTGCACCGACATACCTTGATGAATCGTCGCGATATATTTCGCCAACTGCTTACTATTCACATTAGACGGTAAGTCACCTTGTTTCTTCGCTAGATCAAAACGTTGAGTGAGCATATCCTCAAAGTTGCCTCTATAAGCAATCAATTCTTGCTGAATGGGGTGCGCGCTTTGTCCACACGTCAAGGCACCTTGCACGATCATGCAGCCATTTGGTGTGGTTTCATCACTAAATAGGTCTGCCGCTTGCGTCAACAACTTTTCAACCGCTTGCTGTGCGGTTGGCGCTTTCATCGCCTCCCCCACAAAAGCGACTGGCCCTGAGTTATAACGCTCCAGCGCTTTGCGAAACAAGGATTCTTTATTGCCAAAAGCAGCATAGATACTAGGCTTGTTAATGCCAAGTGCTTCACTCAGCTCTGCCATTGAGGCACCTTCATATCCACGCGACCAAAAGACGTTTAATGCTTTATCCAGTACTTCGTCTTGGTTAAAAGCCAAAGGGCGACCGCGTGCTTTCTTAAGTATTTTCGCTGGTTTTTCTGTGTTAACTGCATCATTCATAAGAAGTTACTCTTAATTAAAATAATTATTGTACCATTAGGTACAAATATATTTGACAAATTATTTTATCCAAGTTATTATTTATTTACCAATCGGTACATAATATATTATTTGTAATTGAATATTAACTTAAAGGATGAATTAAAAATGGACACATCAACACAAAAGATCGCTTTTATCACAGGCGCAAATCGCGGTATTGGTTTTGAAACAGCTAAAGGTTTAGGCGCATTAGGTATTCGTGTGGTTATCGGCGCACGTGATATCGCAAAAGGCGAAGCCGCAGCCAAACAATTGAAAGCGTTAGGTTATCAAGCAGAGGCGATTCATTACGACGCAAATCAACCTGAATCAGTTAATACTACTTATAAACACCTCGACAAACATTACGGTAAATTGGATATTCTGGTGAATAACGCGGGTATTAATCAAGAACAGCTAATGGGTAGCAACAATAGTAGTACCGTCAGCATTGATACCATTCAACAAACTTTCCATAGTAATTTATTCGCTGTGATTGAGCTTACGCAAAAACTATTGCCGCTGATTAAAAAAGCACCTGCTGGCCGAATCGTGAATCTGTCTAGTATTTTGGCTTCACTCACTTTACATAGCATGCCGAACTCGCCGATTGACCCAGCCAAAGCGTTTGCTTATAACGCTTCAAAAACCGCGCTCAACGTCTATACCGTACATTTAGCACATGAATTACGCGATACTAATATCAAAGTAAACTCAGCACACCCAGGCTGGGTAAAAACAGAGCTTGGTGGGGAACATGCACCGATGGAAGTGGCAGACAGTTACAAAACCAGTGTGCAATTAGCCACTCTTGACAGCAAAGGCGCAAACGGCGGATTCTTTCACGAAGGTGAATCTTTGCCTTGGTAAATATATTTTGCCGTGACGCACTCAAAACTTAATTAGAGAAGGACATACATATGCAAAATTTATCCAAAATTGGCCAAGTATCAGATATTCAAATAAACAAGAACAGGACTTTACGATTTCTAAAAACGGGGACTGGTACGCCGTTGATTCTGCTACATACTATTCGCACGCAGTTGGATTATTTTCAAGAAGTAATCCCACTGCTTGCAAAGCATTACACAGTCTATGCGGTTGATTTGCCTGGGCATGGCTACTCATCAGTTGACACTAAAGCCAACTACGATGAACCATACTTCCGTAGCGCCGTCATTGCTTTTATAGAGAAACTTGATTTGCGGGAGGTCACGCTAGTAGGCGAATCAATTGGTGCGGTTTTAGCACTCACTGTTGCCAGCAAATTGCCAGAGCGCATCAAGGCTGTAGTTTCATCCAATACATATGACTACGACACGCGCTATGCAGATGGTGTGCGGCGTGGCAATTTTATTGCTAACTTTATCCTAAGTCAGTTTGCCATCCCAGTCGCAGGGGCAGTGTTTGCGGCTATGGAAAACAAACCATTACTTGGTCTCATCATGCGTGGCGGACTGCACATGAAGCGTTGGATGCCCAATCACTTACTCACTGAATTTAATCGCGTTGGATATCGCAAAGGCTACCGTTATGTTGAGCGCAACGTTTTTGCCAATTGGCGTTCATGGGGCGAGGCAAGGTCTATGTATGCAGCGGTAAAAGTGCCTGTCAAACTCATCTACGGCGAACATGACTGGTCTACATTAGAGGAACGCAAGCGCAGTGCAAAAGAACTAGGCGGGGTAGCGATTAGCACTGTTGCCAATACTGGACATTTTGCCTTTGTCGATAACCCCCACAAACTTGTCGAACTTGTATTGTCCGCTCATTAATACAAGAGATAAACTCATGGCTAATAAAATCGCTTATCGTTATCGTACAGTGCTGTTTGCGCTCATGATGTCGGCGAGTACGGCGCTAATCGTGTCTGGCATCATCATTTATCTGCGTGTTCATCCACGTACAGACTTCATCCAGATATGGCTTAGCGCATTTATCACCGCGTGGCCAATCGTGTTTGTGGCAATTTTAATCATTGCGCCACTGGTGAATAGGTTATTAAATTTGTTTGTTGAGGAGCATTAAAAGCTAGCAAGACTAATGCATAACCAAGTGCTTAACTAAAATGCCAAGCTCTGTTAGAATCACGCGTTCGTTCAATTAAAGGCAAAAATCATGGCAGTTGTAGCACTCACCAAAGCAAATTTTAAAGCTACTATCGAAAGCAATGCTTTTGTGATTGTGGATTTTTGGGCGCCTTGGTGCGAGCCTTGTGTAGCGTTTACACCAACATTTAAAGCGGTTTCAGAGAATCATCCGGACATCGTGTTTGGCATGGTGGATACGGAAGCCGACCCTGAAATTAGCGAATACTTTGAAGTTTCGCAAATTCCGGGCATTTTGATTATTCGTGACCAGGCCGGCATTCATACCCAAGTGGGCGAGATTGGGGCGGCAGCGCTAGAAGAAATTATTAAATGGGCACGTGAGCGTGATATGACGGCGGTGCATGAGCATTACGCGGCAGAGGCCCAAAAGAAACACTAGTGGATTTTGATTCGATTGCGGGAAAATCCCGTCAATAAAAAAGCCACTCATTGAGTGGCTTTTTTATGCGCATAAAATTTGTATAAATAAAATTTACAACCCGCCCGTTGTTACGAGTCTATAGACATAAAATGCGCCTACCGCCATCATGGCATACATCGGAAGGTTGCCAGATCTTTTGCTTTCGTTTGGGTTAGTGGATGACATCATGCGGTTGAGTAACCACAGTACAAAAATAATCACCGGGATAAACATCATGCGCGTGGTGGATTCAAACAGCCACGCCAGCGCAGTTTTTAACCAACCGCCTTCTTTAAAAAACTCTAAACCAATACCGACAATGCCTATCAGCATTAAAACCATGCCAATGACTGAAATGAAGGTTTTTAAAGGCGTATCAGCTTTTATATCCGCATTTTTTGCGTATTTATTGGGTTCTCTTTTTAATGGTGCTGCCATGATGAATTCCCTTAAGTTTAGATATGCTAGTTTAGATACTTGGTCGGGTCAACAGATTTACCCAAGCGGCGAATTTCAAAATGCAGTTTTGTGGTGCTGCTATCAGTATTGCCCATTTCAGCGATTTTTTGGCCAGCGACCACATTCTGGCCTTCTTTCACCACGATTTTGCTATTGTGCGCGTACACCGATAAGTAGGTTTTGTTATGCTTAACAATAACTAACTTACCGTAACCGCGCAAATCTGAGCCACTGTAAATCACCTTGCCTGCACTGGCCGCTATAATGGCTTGACCAGTTTCACCCGCAATATCAATGCCTTTATTGGTGGCTTCGTTAAAGCTTGTGACAACTTTTCCTTGGGTAGGCCATGCCCATGTAATTGCTTCATCGCCAGTTGCTGTCGTACCAGTAGTTCCAGCTGGTTTGGTTTCTGCTGGTTTTGTTTCACCAGGGTTAATCGCTACTGTGCTTGTTGGATCAGGGCTTGGCGGGCGATTCATAGCTTGCAAGCTATAAGGCTCGCGTATAGCTTTTGGCTCACTCAGCACGGGCGTTACTGCTGATGTAATGGGTTTTTCGTTCGCTGGTTGATTAACACTGACTGGGTTATCAGCCACCACCGCTGGCTCGGTTTTCATCGGCGTAACCACTACACCATCCTCAGTTACGCCAGATTCTACAGCAGGTGCAGCCTTGAAACTGCTTAAATCCAACTTTTGACCAATTTGAACGGGATAGGGTGGAGCTATATTGTTGGCACTAGCAATTTCTCTATAATCTATGCCGTACTGTAAGCCAATGCCAAAGAGCGTCTCCCCCTTTTTGACGATATGACTGTCAGGGCGCCAGTCCTTGTCCACCCCCGTGCTTTTGCCCACTGGATTGGGGACAGGCGGTTTAACTGCGGGCGGCTGGGGTTGGCTTTGTGGCGTACGGTCTATCACAGGTGCCGGTGGGCTGCTTGCACATGCCGTGAGTAATAAGATTATAAAGCTGGTAAAAACACGCATTAACTTACACCACCTAACAAAGGTACAAATTTCACAGGCTCTAATTTGGTTTGCTTGTAATCGTTTTCAAGCCGCTCAATCAAGTGCAATATCTGCGTACTAGTCCCCACGGGAATGACCATGCGACCGCCGATGGCTAACTGTGCTAATAATTCTTGTGGTACATGGCTGGCGGCAGCAGTCACAATAATGCCATCGAATGGTGCATAACTACTCAGCCCTAAGCTACCATCCGCATGATCTAACTTAACGTTACTGCATTTAAGAGTACGTAAATGCCCGCGTGCTTTCATCACCAGCGGACGGATACGCTCGACAGATAACACTTCCTTAGCAACTTTTGACAGCACGGCAGTTTGATAGCCGCAACCTGTGCCAACTTCTAGCACTTTGTTCAGCTGCTTGCCGTTACGTAAAATCTCAGTCATACGCGCCACAATATATGGCTGCGAGATAGTTTGTGCAAACCCAATTGGCAACGCCACGTCTTCGTAAGCGCGCGTTGATAGTGCGTCATCTACAAAAATATGGCGTGGAATCTCGCCCATGGCATGCAATACCACTTCATCTTGAATGCCTTGCTCGCGCAGGCGCACTAGCATACGCTCCCTCGTTCTTAAAGAGGTCATGCCAATGCCGGTTTTGCTGGCGGTTGATTTTACTAATGCCATATTACCAATGTCGTATTAAATTGTGCCATGTTAATTATTTAGCCATTCGTTGATGTCATTCATTTGGCTGTATTTGGTTAAATCTACCTGTATCGGTGAAATAGAAACAAAATTATTCTCCACCGCATGAAAATCAGTGCCTTCACCGCCGTCATTGGGCTTGCCAGCAGCACCTACCCAATACACCGTTTCATTGCGCGGTGTTTTGAGTTGAACCACGGGTTCGGCTTTGTGACGCTTACCCAAGCGAGTGATGACTTTGCCTTTTAGCTCAGCATAAGGCAGATCCGGCACATTGATATTCAGTAAAGTAGGTGAGGTAAATCCTGTTTTTTGGTAATGCTGCACCAGATCAATCGCCACCTGCGCGGCAGTTTCAAAATGGGTGGCGTTATGTTGCGACATGGAAACTGCAAATGAGGGAATATCCAGTAAATAGCCTTCCATGGCCGCTGCCACTGTGCCGCTGTAAATGGTGTCATCACCCATGTTAGCGCCATCGTTAATGCCGGAAATGACCATGTCAGGGATACTATCCATCAACCCTGTTAGCGCAATATGCACACAATCTGTTGGCGTGCCATTGACATAAAAAAAACCGTTACTGGCTTTCTTGACACTGAGCGGGCGATCTAAAGTCAGTGAGTTGCTGGCACCACTGCGGTTACGCTCAGGTGCTACGACGGTTATATCGGCAATCTGGCTAAGGTGCTGCGCCAGTATGGTTAAGCCCGGCGCGAAATAGCCATCGTCGTTTGATAACAGGATTTTCATGCTTTTATTATAAAGGATGCAGCCTTAATATTTTATGAATTCATGTGATTTTCACGCAGGATTTTGTTTTGTATTGTCGTTATATGAAGGAGTGGTGTAGTGACTCATACATCCGACTGAATAAAACGGCAATACGAAGTAAAAAACAAGTGAGGGCGCATGAATTGATGGAATATTAAGGCTATAGTTATTGCGGCAGCTGTCTTGTGTCTTTTGCGTAAAAACGTGTGAGTTTCGCATAAAAAATAGTACAGATGAAGAATATTAAACTTAACACAGTTTCTATCAGCGCTAATTTGGCCGAAATGCCCGCATCCGACCAAGCACGCACCACCCCTTCGGTGAAATACAGCAGGATAAACATGCTCGCCCATTGGTAAGTGTAGCGGCGACCTTTGAGAATGCCTAGCAACGGCAGTAGTAGCGGCAGTGTCTTTAATATCAGGAATGAGCCATTTGGCTTGAAGGGTGCCAGAACACTCTCCCAAGCTAAACATAAAAAGATTAAAGCAATTAGGCTGGAACTTGCACCAATTCTCAGTGCTAGCAATATACGCAAGGCTTTTCCGTGAGATTAAGTGCCAAGTTTTAATGCCGTTTCAGCCAAGCGTTTGCCCAACGCCATGCACAGTTTCTTCTCATCTTCCGTGATTGGCTTATCATCCATTGCTCCGCCGATATGACTTGCACCATAAGGGGTGCCGCCACTTTGTGTGCTGGATAAAATTGGCTCTGAATACGGCAAGCCGACGATTAACATGCCATGGTGCATTAGCGGTAACATCATGGTGACTAAAGTCGTTTCATTGCCGCCGTGCATACTGCCGGTGCTGGTGAACACACAGGCAGGTTTACCAATAAGCGCACCTTTTAACCACAAGCCAGCTGTACCATCTAAAAAATATTTCATCGGCGCCGCCATATTGCCAAAGCGGGTAGGGCTACCCAATGCGATTCCTGCGCATTCTTCTAAATCGGCAAGTTCAACATAAGGCGCACCACTGGCAGGAATATCCGATTCAGTGGCTTCACAATTGGGAGATACTTTTGGTACAGTGCGGATGCGCGCTTTGGCGTCTTTGACGCTTTCCACACCTCGTGCAATCAGTTGCGCCATTTCTTTAACGGCGCCGCCCTGAGA
>JAKFEP010000182.1:0-9716 GCA_036675645.1 Methylotenera sp.
GTGCTACAGCATCGTGGGCAGGATGCTGCTGGTATTGTGACCTGCGACGGTAATACGTTTTTTATGCACAAAAACAATGGCTTGGTAAAAGATGTATTTCAAACACGCCATATGCGCAGCCTTGTCGGCAATGTCGGCATTGGCCATGTGCGTTACCCCACAGCAGGCTCATCCAGTGCTGCTGAAGCACAGCCGTTTTATGTAAACTCTCCCTTCGGCATCGTGCTAGGCCACAATGGAAATCTGACCAATTCCGAGCAGTTGAAGTCTGAAATGTTCCGCCAAGATTTGCGTCACATCAATACGAGTTCCGACTCTGAAGTTCTACTGAATGTGTTGGCGCACGAAATTGAAAAAACCTCTAAAAATGCAGTGCTCAACACCGATATGGCGTTTGATGCAGTGGCCGGTGTGCATCGCCGTTGCAAAGGTGCATATGCGGTTGTGGCGATGATCGCTAATTTTGGCTTACTAGCGTTTCGTGACCCCAATGGCATTCGCCCCTTGGTGATAGGCAAGCAAGAAACTGATAAAGGCACTGAATATATCGTAGCCTCAGAAAGCGTGGCGCTAGATGTGTTGGGCTTCAAAATGATGCGCGACGTGGCGCCTGGTGAAGCTGTATTTATCGATATGGACGGAAATCTATTTAGCCGTCAGTGTGCTGAAAACGCAAAACTCAACCCGTGTATTTTTGAGTATGTCTATCTGGCCAGGCCAGATTCAGTGATTGATGGAATTTCGGTGTATCAAACCCGTTTAGATATGGGCGTTAGCTTGGCCAATAAGATTAAGCGCGAATGGGCTGATAAAAAAATTGACGTGGTGATACCGATTCCAGACACCAGCAGGCCGAGTGCCCTGCAAGTTGGCATTAGCTTGGGGCTAGATTATCGTGAAGGCTTTATTAAAAATCGTTATATTGGCCGTACTTTTATTATGCCGGGCCAAGCCTTGCGCAAAAAATCCGTTAGGCAAAAGCTCAATCCGATTGGCATCGAGTTTAAAGGCAAAAATGTGCTGTTAGTGGATGACTCCATCGTGCGTGGCACGACCTCGCAGCAAATTGTACAAATGGCGCGCGATGCTGGTGCTAATAAAGTATATTTTGCTTCAGCAGCCCCACCAGTGCGCTTTCCTAATGTGTATGGCATTGATATGCCAAGCCGCGATGAATTGCTTGCCACCGGGCGCAGCGATGAAGAAATCTGTAAGGAGATTGGCGCAGATGCGCTGATTTATCAAGATCTGGATGATTTGGTCGGCGATATTAAGCTGAGCAATACGGCGATTGCAGACTTCGATTGCAGTTGTTTTGATGGCAATTATGTGACAGGTGATGTCGATGCAGCATACTTGAACCGCATTGAGTCTGCACGCGGCGATGCAAATAAAAAGCAAAAGCCAGCCAACGCCAGCACACAGATGGACTTAAACTTGATTGATACCGAAGAAGATACCGAGGAAGTTTCTGCTGTATAAATATTGTATAGCTTAAAAAATACTTGGGTCACTAAAAAATACTTGACCCAGGGTATAGTTAGGCATAACATGAAATTGCGCTGATTTGAGTGGCCAACTTTAAACAAAGCCTTACTCAGCTTGCGAGCGCATAATAAATTCTGCTAAAGCGAGGTAAAAAAGAACCCGTTTTGGCGCAAGCTTCAACGGGTTTTTTATTGGGCGGAAATCTTGAGTCCAGAAAGAGGTTTATGATCAACAAACATTATCATGCTGAAACTTTGAGTGTGCGCGCTGGTAGCGAGGCGACTGAGTTTGGCGAGAATTCTGAGGCACTGTTTTTAAATTCTAGCTTCCGTTTTAAAAACGCAGCGCAAGCAGCAGCGCGCTTTGGCGGACAAGAGCCAGGTAATATCTACTCGCGCTTTACCAACCCGACGGTGACAATGTTTCAAAATAAATTGGCGGCGTTGGAAGGTGCCGAGCAATGTGTAGCTACCTCTAGCGGCATGTCAGCTATTCTGGCTTGCGTCATGGGCCTATGCAGTGCAGGCGACCACATCGTGGCTTCACGCAGCATTTTTGGTACATCTGTGCAATTATTCAGCAACATAATGGCGCGATGGGGCTTGGTAGTCACTTACGTTTCCTTGACCAATCCTGACGAGTGGCAAGCAGCTGTAACGCCCAAGACAAAACTGTTTTTTGCTGAAACGCCATCCAATCCGCTTACTGAGGTTTGTGATATAGCAGCCTTGGCGGATATTGCCCATAAAGCAGATGCATATTTGGTGGTGGATAATTGCTTTTGCACGCCTGCGATTCAAAAACCGTTGGAGCTTGGTGCAGATATTATTATTCACTCTGCCACTAAATATATCGATGGACAAGGTAGGTGCTTGGGCGGTGCTGTGCTAGGATCTAAGGTGTTAATGGAGCCTGTGTATGGATTTTTACGCAGCGCAGGGGTCACCATGAGCGCGTTTAACGCCTGGATATTTTTAAAAGGCTTAGAAACCTTGCATGTGAGGATGGAAGCGCACACCAAGCGTGCTCTGGATCTGGCTACTTGGCTTGAAAATCAGCCACAAGTGGCGCGTGTTTTTTATCCAGGCTTAAGTTCACATCCGCAACATCAATTGGCCATGCAGCAACAGTTAAGCGGAGGCGGTATCGTAAGTTTTGAGGTGAGGCCAAAAGCTGGGGAAACGGCAACACAGGCTGCTTGGGCACTGATCGATGCGACTGAATTGATTTCGATAACCGCTAATTTGGGCGACGCCAAAAGCACCATTACTCATCCCGCGACCACTACGCATAGCCGTATTACAGCAGAGGCACGCATAGCAGCGGGTATACAGGATAACTTGGTCCGTATTGCGGTAGGCTTGGAGCATGTAGATGATTTAAAAGCAGATTTGAGTTTGCTCAGCAAATAAAGACAAAATAAATAAAGTTATGCACACCAGTATTTATGCAGGTTTATGCGGTTTTGCTTATGGATGGGTTGGTGGTGCAAACTATTAACGCACGTCGCGCGAAGCTTGCTATGCCAACACTGAGATTTGCTGCTCAATTTGGTCAAGCATCTCGTAGCGCTTGCGGTACATACTACGTTTTTTAGAATCAACTTGAGTTAAATCCCTATATGGGGAGCTGCTATTAAGATAGTAAAAGCCATCATCGCCAGCAATACCCTCGTTGTCTATCCAAATTTCATCATAATTAGTATTGCTTAAACTCTTAGGGGATGATTTAAAGTAGGGATGCCAGTGATGGCGATGTGTTTGGTCAATCGCTAAGATTTTAGTGGCACCGATACGTCTAGCAATCCTCCGTAACACTGCAATCACAAAACTGCGTGGCCTTAAGCCATTAAAATCTTTAGTCATCTGTTTAATAATTTCGAGCGATTTTTCGCTAGGAATGCCACTATGTATGCCTTGAATACCGCCAATGTATAGTACTAATTCCTTATTGTAATGGCCTAAACAGAACGCCACGGACATAACCCTTAAACCATCGTGAAAAATATTCAGAACAAGCTCACCTTCGCGCACAAACCAGCGGGGCTTATCAAGCGCCATGGAGGTGCCAGGCGAATAGGTATCTAAGTTTAAGATTTCTTTGGACAGTGCATCGGATACGTCAAGAAATTTTGGCATATTTTTTAATAGTGCATAGTGCTTGGCAATGCAAGAAAATCGTTGAGATGCATCCCAGTCTTTGTGGATGTATGGCCATACCAGATTGCCAAATACGCTAGGCTCTAGCTTGAGAATATGGCCATAGCCTAATTGGTGAATTTCTGAAGAAAACGCCTCCATTAAATCCCGATTTTTTCTTGCTTTTAAACAGAAAATCAACTGTTTATACAAAGAGCTAATGCTTTTTGAAGGATAGATCTCTCTAGCTACTTTAATTAAGTCGCTGGTGCTAAGGTGTATTGAGGGTTTAATTTTAGTCGACATTATCGTTATAGTTATCGTGTTCTGGCAACATCATAAACGGTTATTGACAACTTGTTAAGTAAGTAATTTTTATTGAATACTTACAAATTTCTAACAAGTGATTCACCTGATGATAAAGCGCAATTAAGCGTGTGATATAGGCTTAAACATGCTAGAATTTAGCGATAAAAATACATGATAAAAGCAATTTAAATCTGAGTTGCAGCCACATCGAAATATGATTACACATATTGATTAAATACTCGTCACGGAAATACTAATGGATCAATTCGCAAAAGAAACCCTCCCTATCAGCTTAGAAGACGAGATGCGTCGCAGTTACCTGGATTACGCCATGAGCGTGATTGTAGGTCGCGCACTGCCTGACGTACGGGATGGCTTGAAACCTGTACACCGCCGCGTGTTATTCGCGATGCATGAGCTCTCTAACGATTACAACAAGCCGTATAAAAAATCTGCACGTATTGTCGGCGACGTAATCGGTAAGTATCACCCACACGGTGATACCGCGGTATATGACACCATCGTACGGATGGCGCAAGATTTTTCACTGCGTTATATGCTGGTTGATGGTCAAGGTAACTTCGGCTCGGTCGATGGGGACAACGCAGCGGCAATGCGATATACCGAAATCCGCATGGCAAAAATCGCCCACGAATTATTGGCGGATATTGACAAAGAAACCGTCGATTTTGGCCCTAACTACGATGGTAGCGAGCATGAGCCGCTGATCATGCCGGCGCGTATCCCTAACTTGCTGATCAATGGTAGTAGCGGGATTGCGGTGGGTATGGCCACCAACATTCCGCCGCACAACTTGAATGAAGTGTTGGACGCTTGTTTTGCGCTACTTAAGAATCCAGACACTGGTGTTGAGGAGTTGATTGAGTTAGTTCCTGCGCCAGATTTCCCTACTGCCGGCATTATCTACGGTACGGTGGGTGTGAAAGAGGGTTATCGTACCGGCCGCGGTCGCGTGGTCATGCGTGGCCGTACGCATGTGGAGGATATGGATAAAGGTAGTCGACAAATGCTGGTAGTCGATGAGTTGCCATATCAAGTCAATAAAAAAACTTTCGTTGAAAAAATTGCTGAGTTGGTAAACGAGAAAAAAATCGAAGGTATTTCTGATTTGCGAGATGAATCAGATAAATCGGGTATGCGCGTAGTGATTGAGCTAAAGCGCGGCGAGATTCCTGAAGTGATTTTAAATAATCTATACAAACAAACCCAGTTACAGGATACGTTTGGCATGAACATGGTGGCGCTGTTAGATGGTCAACCACGCTTGTTGAATTTAAAACAGATGTTAGAGGCGTTTTTACGCCATCGCCGCGAGGTGATTACACGCCGTACTGTATTTGAGCTGAAAAAAGCCCGTGCGCGTGGTCATGTGTTAGAGGGTTTGGCGGTGGCATTAGCTAACGTCGACGAAATGATTGCGTTGATTAAGGCCGCGCCGACGCCACCGGAAGCTAAAGTGGATTTGATGGCGAAAATCTGGAAATCAGGTGTGGTAGAGGAAATGTTGAAACGGGCTGCCATGCAAGCCTCGCGTCCAGAAGGCTTGAGTGTGGATTTTGGCTTGACACCAAACGGTTATAAATTGAGTGACGTACAAGCGCAAGAAATCTTGCAAATGCGTCTGCAACGTTTGACGGGTTTAGAGCAAGACAAAATCGTCAGCGAATATAAAGAGGTGATGGATGAAATTGCTGATTTGCTGGATATTCTAGCTAACTCAACGCGTGTAACTACCATTATTGGCGATGAACTGACTGAAATTCGTAAGCAATTCGGAGATAAGCGCCGCAGTGAGATTGTCGAAAATACGCAAGATTTAAGCCTTGAAGATTTAATCACGCCGCAAGATGTGGTGGTCACACTATCGCATACCGGCTATGTGAAATCGCAGCCGCTAGATGAATACCGTGCACAAAAACGCGGTGGACGCGGCAAGCAGGCAGCAGCTACTAAGGAAGATGATTTCATCGACAAAATGTTTGTGGCTAATACTCACGATTACATTTTATGCTTCAGCAGTTTAGGCCAAGTCTACTGGCTAAAAGTATACGAAGTGCCGCAGGGTAGCAGGGTCGGTCGCGGCAAGCCGATTGTGAATTTGTTCCCGTTGAGCGAAGGCGAAAAAATCAACGCCATATTGTCGGTAAAAGAGTTTGATGAAAACCAGTTTATTTTTATGTCTACCGCACTCGGTACCGTGAAAAAAACTGCTCTAAGCGAGTTTGCCAACCCGCGTAAATCGGGCATTATCGCCATTAAATTAGATGATGGCGATTATTTGATTGGTGCAGAAATCACCAATGGAAAAAACGATATTGTGTTGGTTTCTGATGGCGGTAAAGCGGTGTGGTTTACTGAAGATGATGTGCGCCCTATGGGCAGGGCAACACGTGGTGTGCGCGGTATGAAACTTGGCGTCAAGCAAAAAGTATTGTCGTTACTGATTGCAGATAGTGACCAGCAATCTGTACTGGTGGCCACAGAAAATGGCTATGGCAAACGCACGGTATTGTCAGAGTTCCGTCATTCTGGTCGCGGTACGCAAGGCGTTAAAGCCATTGCCATCAGCGACAGAAACGGGTTGGCAGTGGCGGCTAAATTGGTGAGCGAGGATGATGAAATTATGCTCATCACTACAGGTGGCGTGCTGATTCGTACCCGTGTGAAAGAGATCCGTGATATGGGTCGCGCTGCGCAAGGGGTGACGCTGATCAATCTGGGTGAGGGCGAAAAATTGTCCGGCCTAGAAAAAATTGTTGAAACTGACGACGAAGAGTGAATTAAATTGATTTGAATTATTGTGGCTTAATTAAACAAGGAAAGTAAGCAATGACAAAGATTTACAATTTTGCCGCTGGTCCAGCGGTGTTACCAGAAGCGGTATTACAACAAGTACAGGCTGAGCTACTGGATTGGCATGGTGCTGGCATGTCGGTGATGGAAATGTCGCATCGCGGTAAAGAGTTTATGAGCATTGCGGCTGATGCCGAGGCAGATTTACGTGAGTTGATGAATATTCCTGCCAATTACAAAGTGTTGTTTCTGCAAGGGGGCGCCTCGGCACAATTCGGCATGATCCCAATGAACTTGCTGCGCGGCAAAAAAACTGCAGATTATTTAAATACGGGTGAATGGTCAAAAAAAGCCATTGCCGAAGCCAAAAAATATTGTGAAGTGAATGTGGTGGCTACATCTGCTGATAAAAACTTTAGCTATGTACCGCAACAATCTGCCTGGAAACTAGACACAGATGCGGCTTATGTGCATTACACCTCCAATGAAACCATCGGTGGTGTAGAGATGTTCTGGACGCCAGAGGTTGGCTCAGTGCCATTGGTGGCGGATATGTCATCTCACATCTTGTCGCGCCCGGTAGACGTTGCCAAACACGCGTTGATTTATGCGGGTGCCCAAAAAAATATTGGCCCAGCAGGCCTGACGATTGTCATCGTACGAGATGACTTAATTGGCGAAACCTTGCCTGGTACACCTAATATGTACGACTATAAAATACATGCAGAGAATGATTCGATGTATAACACGCCACCTACTTTTGCCATCTATGTAGCGGGCCTAGTGTTTAAATGGCTTAAAGCCAATGGCGGTTTGACGGAGATGGAAAAAACCAATATTACTAAAGCTAATATGCTGTACGATTATTTAGATTCGACTGATTTCTACCAGTGCCCGACCGCTAAAGAGAATCGTTCACGCATGAACATCCCGTTTACGCTTAAAAACGAGGCGCTAGATGAAGAGTTTTTAAAACAGGCTAAAGCGCTTGGCTTGGTGCAGTTGAAAGGCCATCGCTCGGTAGGGGGTATGCGCGCTTCAATTTATAATGCCATGCCGGTAGAAGGCGTAAAAGTGTTGGTTACGTTCATGAAAGAGTTTGAAAAAAATAATAGCTAATTTAAATAGATAACATAATTATAAAAATTGGCTGTAGTCAATTAATTAGGGGAGGAGGCAGTTTGAGTAAATATCAAGTACTGGTTCTAAACAAAATAGCATCGTTAGGCACCAAACGATTACCAGCAGAGCAGTATGAGGTTGGTAGTGAAATTGCGAAACCAGATGCTATTTTAGTGCGTTCTGCCAAAATGCATGAGATGGAAATCCCCCCTAGTGTACAGGCCATTGGTCGCGCAGGAGCTGGAACGAATAACATCCCTATAGCTGACATGAGTAAACGCGGCGTGGTGGTATTTAACACACCAGGTGCGAACGCCAACGCAGTCAAAGAGCTGGTGTTGGCAGGCATGCTTATCGCCGCGCGCAATATTGGCCCTGCTATGCGCTTTGTGGCAGGCTTAGAAGGCGATGATGCTACTTTGTCCAAAGTAGTAGAAGAGGGTAAAAAGAATTTTGTTGGCCTGGAGCTGCCGAATCGCACGCTGGGCATAGTAGGCTTGGGTGCTGTAGGTGGCATGGTGGCAGATACTGCGCTAAAACTTGGTATGAAAGTGTTGGGCTACGATCCTGAAATCACAGTGGACGCAGCTTGGCGACTGTCGTCCGATGTAAAGAGGGTGTTGGGTGTGGACGACATCTTCAAACATAGCGATTTTATTACTTTGCATGTGCCCTTGATCGACGCGACGCGGCATCTTGTGAACGCAGAGCGCATTGCCATGATGAAGCATGGCGCGGTACTCATCAACTTTGCACGTGAAGGGGTGATTGACGAGCAAGCAGTGATAGATGGCCTGGATAGCAAAAAATTGCGTGCTTATGTATGCGATTTTCCTACTGACCGGATGAAGTCTCACCCTAACGTAGTGGCATTACCGCACTTGGGCGCTTCTACGCAGGAAGCCGAGGATAATTGCGCGGTGATGGTAGTAGATCAAGTGCGCGAATATCTAGATAACGGCAATGTCTCTAACTCGGTGAATTTCCCTGCTGTATATATGCCACGTGAGGCGGCGCACCGGGTGGCAGTGGTCAGCCAGAATATCCCTAATATGGTTGGGCAGATTTCAACCGCGATGGCGAATGCAGGCATCAATATTCATAACATGGTGAACAAATCGCGTGGCGATATTGCCTACACCATGCTGGATTTAGATAGCCCGGCACCGCAGGCTGCACTCAGTAAAATTAAAGCCATAGAAGGCGTGATGAATGTACGTGAATTACCGCAAAAACAGGAGTAATCGCCAACAATGAGCGAGCAACTTAAACAACATCGTGACCAAATCGATACCATTGATGAGCAGTTATTGAAACTGGTCAATGAACGAGCTGCGCTTGCGCGCAAAATTGGTGGTTTAAAAGATGATGGTGTAATTTATCGCCCAGAGCGTGAGGCACAGGTTTTGCGGCGTTTACAAGCACATAACGAAGGGCCACTTTCTGATGAAGCAGTGAGCCATATTTTCCGTAGTGTAATGGCCAATTGCCGTGCACTTGAGAAAGAACTTTCAATTGCATTTTTAGGCCCCCTGGGTACTTACAGTGAAGAAGCCGCGCTGAAGCAATTTGGTTTAGGTCGTCAAGCCGTCGTGTGTGGCAGTATTGATGAGGTATTCCGTACTTTAGAAGCAGACCAGGCCGATTATGGCGTGGTGCCTGTAGAAAATTCGACCGAAGGTGCGATTGGCCTGACGCTGGATTTATTGCTGGCGAGCACGCTCAAGGTCTGTGGCGAAATTACGCTGCCTATACACCATTGCTTATTATCCAAGCAGACCGATATTACGAAAATTCAGCATGTTTTTTCGCACAGCCAATCGTTGTCGCAATGCCATGAGTGGT
>JAKFEP010000010.1:0-9698 GCA_036675645.1 Methylotenera sp.
CCGCCTTGTTCAATCGCGCGATTAGCCTCACTGGTACTTTCTACCAAGCCTGCCAGTTTTAACAGTTGGGCAATACCAATCGCTTGCGAACCAATATCTACGGTCATCTCAGGCACGTCATCTGGAATACCACCTTTAGCGCGCGTTTGAAAATCAATCAATGCGTTTTCGGCATCCGCTTGGCTGTGAAAGCGCGCAACAATTTCCTGGGAAAATTTCACTTTAATATTACGTGGGTTTTCGCCAGCGGCAATATCTGCTTTCCATTTTGCAATCGTTTCCAAGCTTTCAAACGAGAGCAGCTCAATATAACGCCACATCAAATCATCTGAAATCGACATGAGTTTGGCGAAAATAATTTCCGGTGACTCGTTAATCCCAATATAGTTATTGAGCGATTTCGACATCTTATTAACGCCGTCCAGGCCTTCTAACAATGGCATGGTAAGTACACATTGTTGCGCTTGGCCTGCTTGTTTTTGCAGTTCACGCCCCATTAGCAGGTTAAATTTTTGATCGGTTCCACCCAGTTCCACGTCTGCTTTCAAGGCAACTGAATCGTAACCTTGCAGTAGAGGGTACATAAATTCGTGAATGGCGATTGGCTGATTGGACTTGAATCTTTTTGAAAAGTCATCGCGTTCTAACATTCTAGCAACCGTAAGACTGGCAGCCAGCTTAAGCATGCCTGCTGCACCTAAATCGGTAAGCCAGCTGGAATTAAACACAATCTCAGTTTTGTTTTTGTCTAAAATCTTAAAGACTTGCTCAGCATAGGATTTTGCATTTTCTGCAACTTGTTCTTTAGTAAGTGGCGGGCGCGTTGCGCTTTTACCGGTGGGGTCACCGATCATGCCAGTAAAATCACCAATCAAAAATAATACGTGATGGCCCAACTCTTGGAAGTGGCGTAGCTTGTTAATGAGCACGGTATGCCCAAGATGCAAATCAGGCGCAGTGGGGTCAAAGCCTGCTTTAATGCGTAATGGAACCCCTTTTTTTAGCTTATCGATGAGCTCGACCTCTAGTAAAAGCTCTTCTGAGCCACGCTTAATAATGGCAAGCGCTTGATTGATATCTGTGTTCACGTGTTTTCCAAATCTATTTTATACAAGCTTGGTTTTAATTTGTAAGCTGACTATTTGCCCTGTTTTTTTACAATTTGTTACTTTTTATCGCTTTAACTTTTCTGTTACCATGCCTTTAATCATTAAGCATTTTCAAGGATTTAGGCAGTTTTTATATCACTCTTATGCAACTAGGTAATATCAAAAAATCTAAGTTTTACATTTTAACGCAAAACATATTCATCCACCTGCGCAAAATATTACACCTTTATAAAATAAAACTACGCTGGTTATTAATTGTTATGCTTTTACCTATTTTTGGGGTATTAGCCGCATTCAATCCCGATCCAACTGGCATTTCTAATCAATTCAAACCAAAAACGGTTGTACAAGAGCTTTTCTTGGTACCCAAAGTTAATCACTTAAATTCAAATGAATTATTTTTTCATACCGATCAAGTGCGTCATAAAGACACACTGGGCAGCTTGTTCGAACGTATGGCCGTTAAAGACCAAGAGGCGATTAAATTTTTAATGCTTTCGCCCGATGCACGCGCTGTCAATACACAGCTGATGCCTGGCCACAATATAGAAGCTAAAACCAATTTAGATGGTAAATTGCTACATCTGAAATACGAACTTGACGCTGAAAATATCCTGGTGGCTCGCCAAGCACAGGACGGTTTTACAGTTACTACCGAAAAGCTGGCATTGCAAAGTACACCTGTTTTAAAATCGGCCACTATTAAAGATAGCCTGTTTGGCGCTACCGATGAGGCGGGCATTCCTGATCAAATCGCACTGCAAATTGCAAATATTTTCTCTGGCGAGATTGATTTTCATGATGATTTACGCTCAGGTGACAAATTTAACGTGATTTATGAAGCGTTTTATAACGCGGGCGAGTTGGTGAAAGTGGGTAATGTACTGGCGGTTGAGTTTGTAAACAAAGGCAAAACCTATCAAGCGATTCATTTTGGCGATGCCGCTGGAAAATTAGCCTATTACACACCAGACGGCAAAAGCCTGCATAAGTCTTTCTTGCGCACACCTGTGGAATTTACCCGGGTTTCATCAAAATTTAACGCAGGGCGCTTTCATCCTATATTGCATCGCTTTAAAGCGCATAGGGGTGTGGATTTGGCTGCGCCAACAGGCACGCGGATTAAAGCTGCTGGCGATGCTATTGTTGAGTTTGCAGGCCGCAAGGGTGGCTATGGCAACGTGATAGTACTTAAACACAAAAATGGTGTCAGCACCGTATATGGACATTTATCTGGCTTTGCCAAAGGCTTGCGTAAAAATATGAAAGTAACACAAGGCGACATTATTGGTTATGTGGGGATGTCTGGCTTGGCGACTGGCCCGCATTTACATTACGAATTTTTGGTCAACAAAGTACATCGTGATCCACTTACCGTAGCGCTACCCACTAGCGTGCCGATTGATGCAAAGTATAAAAAAGAATTTGATGCGAAAAGCTCAAGTTATCTAGCACAGATTGAAATGTTAAACCGCAGGTATATGGCCACCCGCGATTAAACGATGGTTATCAACACAAAAAAATCACAGTTATTTATTGGCATTATGTCTGGCACCAGCTTGGATGGTGTGGATGCAGTCTTGGTGACATTTGAAGATGGCACCTGCCAGCTAAAAGCTACTCACTTCCTAGCTTACCCAGAATCGTTAAAAACAGAATTGCTGGCCTTACATACCCCGCAACATAACGAGCTGGAATTTGCATCCGTACTGGGTTGCAGGCTTGCCCAGTTATATATAGATGCGGTTAAACAATTACTCAGCAAAACCAAAGTAAATGCTGTAGATATCAGCGCCATTGGCTGCCATGGCCAAACAATTCGACATAGGCCGGAACTTGGTTTTACGCTGCAAATTGGTAACAATGCCCTACTGGCGGAGTTGACGAGTATTAGTGTAGTAGGCGATTTTCGCAGCCGCGATATTGCGGCTGGCGGGCAAGGTGCACCGCTGGTACCGGCGTTTCATAAAGCCATGTTTGCCAGTGCAGATAAAAACCGCGCCATTGTTAACATTGGCGGCATTGCTAATGTGACGATTTTAGCAAAAAGCGGTGACGTGCTAGGTTTTGATACTGGCCCTGGCAATATGCTTCTAGATAGCTGGACTAAATTAAAAACCGGCGAAGATTACGATAAAGGCGGTGCTTGGGCAGCCACTGGTACAGTGTTGCAAACCTTATTATCTGGCATGCTGACAGAGCCTTATTTTGCACTGCCGCCACCCAAAAGCACAGGGCGCGACTTGTTTAATGATCACTGGTTAAAACAGCATCAACTTTACCCACATTTGCGGCCGCAAGATGTAGCGCGCACACTGGTGGCGCTCACTGCGCACAGCATCCATGATGCTCTTGCATTGATGGATATAGATGAAGTATATGTATGCGGTGGTGGCGCTCACAACACCTTACTGATGAATGAATTACAGGCTCTTTTGCGCGATATACCAGTATCGACTACTGAAGCCCTAGGCGTGGGTGTAGACTGGGTGGAAGCCGTTGCTTTTGCCTGGCTGGCTAAACAAACGCTAGAAAATAAGCCCAGCAATCTGCCTGAAGCCACTGGTGCGGCTGGTGCACGCGTACTGGGTGCCATTTATCCTGCCTAAGCACGCCGTTTTATCTAGTGTCTTAAAGTATTGAAGCACTTGTTCTGATAGTTTTAACAACGCTTGCATTAAACATTTTGGCGAATCCTTGCGTATAATCTAGTTAAAAGCTAACTTAAAGATTGCCATATGACAACAAAACCAACCAAAGCCATTATCACTTTTGATAATGGCAATAAGTCGATAGATTTGCCCGTACTCACTGGTACTGCTGGCAATCCAGTGATTGATATTCGCACGCTAGGCAAGCACGATATCTACACTTACGATCCAGGCTTTATGGCCACCGCCGCCTGCCAATCGAATATTACCTTTATTGACGGCGAAAAAGGCCTGTTGCTGCATCGTGGTTACCCAATTGAACAGCTAGCTGAGCATTGTGACTTTTTAGAAGTTTCGTATTTGCTGATGAAGGGTGAGCTACCTAACGCCACACAAAAAGCCAAATTTACCAGCCGCATTACTGGCCACACTATGTTGCACGACCAACTCAGCAATATATTCCGTGGTTTCAGGCGCGATGCGCACCCGATGGCAGTCATGATAGGCGTAGTGGGCAGCATGTCCGCGTTCTATTTGGATTCGATGGATGTGTATAACCCTGAGCATCGCGAGACTTCAGCATTTAGGCTGTTGGCCAAAATGCCGACCATTGCAGCATGGAGCTATAAATACAACCTTGGCCAGCCGTTTATGCAACCACAAAACAAACTGAATTATGCCGAAAACTTTATGCATATGATGTTTGCCACGCCGTGCGAAGAATACACACCAAATCCAATATTGGCGCGCGCCTTTGAGAAAATTCTAATCCTACATGCGGATCATGAGCAAAACGCCTCAACCTCTACTGTTAGATTGGTAGGTTCTAGCGGCGCTAACCCGTTTGCCAGCATTGCAGCGGGTATTGCCTCACTTTGGGGGCCAGCACACGGTGGTGCTAACGAAGCCACACTAGCCATGTTGGAAGAAATTGGTGATGTATCGCGCATTGGCGAATTTATTAAACGTGCCAAAGATAAATCTGACAGTTTCAGGCTGATGGGTTTTGGTCATCGCGTCTATCGCAATATGGATCCACGCGCCGCTATTATGCGTACCACTTGCCACGAAGTGCTTAACGAACTGGGACTACATGATGACCCCATGTTTAAACTCGCCATGCAACTGGAAAAAATCGCGCTGGAAGATGAATACTTTGTCAGTAAAAAACTCTACCCGAACGTGGATTTTTACAGTGGCATCGTCATGCGCGCCATGGGCATTCCAAACTCAATGTTCACTGCCATCTTCGCGCTTGCCCGCACCGCTGGCTGGATAGCGCAATGGAGTGAGATGAATAGTGACCCTGAACACAAAATCGGGCGCCCAAGACAGCTTTATACCGGTGAAGCCAGACGTGAGTTTGTGCCGGTTGATAGAAGAACTTGATGGTTTTACTTTATAATTTTAGGATGTACTATGAGTCAATAACAACATGATTTATTTGTATATTTTATATATTAATAACAACCATACCTCTTATTTGACGCAATATAAAGCGTCAAATAGGATGCCTACTTTACGTTAGGCATCAAAATGCTTCTAGATATCTGCCCTACCACCCGCATGATATGGCTTTTCAGGGCCTCTTGAAATCAATTTAAAAAGCCTAATTCTTTTAATTTTTCGCCAAACTGCTCACTCACCTCTGCATAGCCTTTTGCATTGGCATGTATTTGGTCAGCTTTTAAAGCCCTATCTGACAGCACTTCTGAAAATACATCGGTAATCAGTGGCGTATTGGTTTCTTTAGCCAATGCTTCATACAACGGATGATCGGACAGACTACCAACGGCAGCTTTTAAAGCACTGATTTCTGGAATAGCCACCAAAATAGTGGTTACACTTTTTGCTTTTGCTTCCACCAAAATGGCTTTTAAATTGGTGATAGTTTCAGTTTGCGCTGTATGGCGCAAAAAATCGTTACCACCAAGCTCCACGATAAGCAATTTTGGTTGGTGCTGTTCGAGTAAACTTGGCAAGCGCACCAAACCTCCCGCTGAGGTATCGCCGGGTATACCTTCATTAATGATGTTCCAGCCTGTGCTTTTAGCTAATAAGGTTGGGTAATCCTCACCAGTATTTGCGCCCGTTCCATAACTTAAACTATCGCCCAATATCAGTACAGTTGCACCTGCAGGAATAGCAGGATATTTTTGTATATCTTTGCCACAGCTCGCTAGTGTAAAAATAAATAACAGATAGATAAGTTTTTTCATTCTCTATGCCTTAAAAAATTATGAAGCAATGTCACTAGAAGCCTCATGAATACTGGCTTGCAGAGCACTTTATAATTTGAAACAATTAATTTACAACAAAAAAGCCAAGCAATGGCTTGGCTTTTATTGCGCGATTAATCAATTAAACTGAAAATGAGCTACCGCAACCACAAGTACTTTGCGCTTGCGGGTTACGAATCACAAATTGCGAGCCTTGCAGGTTATCCTGATAATCAATCTCTGCACCCATTAAGTATTGCAAGCTCATTGGGTCGATTAACAAAGTCACAGTATCTTTCATCACTTGTGTGTCGTCGTCGTTGACTTCTTCTTCAAACGTAAAACCGTATTGAAAGCCTGAGCAGCCGCCGCCGCTGACAAATACGCGCAGCTTAAGGTCTGGTGAGCCTTCTTCTTCGATCAGCTCTTTTACTTTTTTGGCCGCGTTATCGGTAAAGATAAGCGGGGTTGGCATTTCAATATCTTGCAGGTCGGCTACTGTATTCATGGTTGACTCCTTAAACTACTTTAATCTCAGACTATAAGTTGGGGCTAATGTTCAAATTTACAATGGTGTTTATTTATACGGTTTAAATCTATATGTTATTGCGGCTCTTCTTGCAAATGGTCACCCATATAAACCAGCTTACCTTCTATCACCGCGCCTGTGTGCATCTCGAGCGATTTGTAATGTAAATCACCCGTGATGCGTGCCTTGGTTTGCAGCTCGATAAAGTGGCTGGATTTAACTGTGCCCACCACTTTGCCATTCAACACGATTTTTGCAGCGGTTACGGCACCTTCTATACGGCCGTGTTCACTTAATATTAATGTACTTGGGTTACCATTCTGCTCGGCTACATCTCCCTGAATAGCACCATCTACGCGCAAACCCCCACTAAAACTTAAATCGCCTTCAATGCGCGTATCAGCACCCACCAAAGTGTCGATACGGTTATCTATTTTGTTGGCTTTTTTAAAAAACATTACTTTTCCTCATACCTTAAAGAGTGCTAATTTGACCTTTTGCCCAACATGTTTTTATAAAAGAATAACTCTTCTTTTGTTTTAATGTTGTCATCTTGAACGCTTGCAAGCTCTTTGGCAAGCGTATTGTTAGTGGCCAGCTCTACCTGTAACTCGCGTTGTGCACCCACTAATTTAGATTGTAAGTCTTTATTTTCTTGCGTGAGGTGTACTAGTTTTTCTCGAGTGTTAGCACTGTCATGAAGCATCCAATAGGCTATGCCATAGCCCAAACCCACACACAACAAAGCCAGCAAGATTCTAAAATACCAAGGCCGCTGCGAGCGCACCGCCACTTGTTTGGCGGTGAGTCCAAAGTGACGGCGAATATTACGGCGGACTGGTTTCACGTTTTATTCAGGCCTTATGGTAAAAGTGGCACGACCTGTAAACCCGCATTCTCGGCAATGCCAAACATAATATTCATATTTTGTACCGCTTGGCCTGCTGCGCCTTTGACAAGATTATCCTGCACAACGACGATTGTTAAGTATCCAGTATCGGCTTGTTTATGCAGGGCGATGCGCAATTGGTTAGCACCCCGCACAGAACGGGTATCGGGCAAGTTGCCTGCAGGTAGTACGTCAACGAATTGTTCGTTTTCATAGCGCTTTTCATATAAAGCCTGCAAATCAAGACCGTTGGCTTTTGTAGAAAGTTTCACATAAATCGTCGAAAGCATGCCGCGTATCATCGGTACCAAGTGTGGCACAAAAATAAACTGTAATTGCTCACCCGCCAACTGTGTCAATTGCGCATGTATTTCGGGATGATGTCTATGCCCCGCCATACCATACGCTTTCATGTTATCGCTGGCTTCTGCAAACAGAGTAGCGACTTCAGCTTTTCTACCAGCGCCAGACACACCAGATTTTGCATCGGCAATAACAGGCACAGACAGATCAATCAAACCTTGTTCTAGTAATGGCGCTAAGCCCAATAAAACAGTGGTGGGGTAACAACCCGGGTTACCAATCACCTTGGCGTGTTTAACTTGCTCACGATACAGCTCTGGGATGCCATACACGGCGTCTTTTAGAATATCGGCACAACTATGCGACATTTTGTACCATTGTTCAAACACGGCTACATCTTGCAGCCTAAAATCGGCAGCTAAATCAATAACTTTAACGCCTGCTGCCAGCAATGTAGGTGTTTGCGACATGGCTACGCCATGCGGAGTTGCAAAAAATACCACATCACATGCGCTTAAATTGGCCGTTGCAGGATCGGCAAACACTAAATTAACCAGCCCGCGTAAGCTAGGGAACATATCGGCTAGAGGCAGGCCTGCATCACCACGCGAGGTAATCGCTGTCAGTTCGACTTGCGGATGTAGAGCTAGCAGCCGCAATAACTCAACGCCGGTATAACCAGTGCCACCAACAATGCCTACTTTAATTTTTGAATTTTGCATAATATTTAATAATACCAAACTTAACTGTATAAATAAAAAAGGCCGCTAACGCGACCTTTTTTATTACTAGACGCCTTAATATTAGCGTTTAGAGAATTGTTTGCGGCGACGCGCTTTACGTAAACCCACTTTTTTACGCTCTACTTCACGTGCATCGCGTGTAACGAAACCAGCTTGTGACAGAGCACTTTTCAGCGCGGCATCATAATCAATCAAGGCACGTGTAATGCCGTGACGCACCGCACCAGCTTGACCAGACTCACCGCCACCAATCACGTTGACCATAATGTCAAAGCTAGTGGTGTTTTCTGTCAGCTCTAATGGTTGACGTAAAATCATGCGTGATGTCACGCGTGAAAAATATTCATCCACTGGCTTATCATTCACAATGATATTGCCTTTACCTGTTTTTAAAAACACGCGCGCTACTGAGCTTTTGCGGCGGCCTGTACCATAATTGTATTTACCAATCATTTATAATTTACCTTAGATAGTCAACGCTTTTGGTTGTTGTGCTGCGTGTTCATGCTTGTCGCCAGCATAAACTTTCATTTTTTTAATCATTGCATAGCCCAGTGGACCTTTAGGCAACATGCCTTTAACTGCTTTTTCTAAAGCGCGACCTGGGAACTTATCTTGCATTTTAGAGAATGTTGTTGTGCTAATGCCGCCTGGGTAACCAGAGTGGCTGTGATATAACTTGCCTTCAGCCTTAGCGCCTGTAACCTTAATTTTGTCCGCATTGATTACAACAATGTAATCACCTGTGTCCGTATGTGGCGTATAAATGGTTTTATGCTTGCCACGTAAACGGTGCGCACAAGCACTTGCCAAGCGGCCTAGTACTAAATCGGTTGCGTCAATCACAAACCAATCACGTTGCACTTCATGTGATTTAGCAGAAAAAGTTTTGCCAGAAAAAATATTCATATTCAAAAATCCAAGCACTATGCCAATTGCATAGCTTTAAAAAATCAAGAGGGCGGATTATATGCTTTTGCTGTAAAGCTTGTCAATTATAAAGCGTGGATTATTTGCGCTTTTTTATTTAACCAATAATTCAACTATATAAACCAGGCAAAAATAAGCTTTCAGGCGATATTTAAGTTGGCACACAGATTGCTACTGCCTATATATCAGGTGTCATTAAAGACATTTTCTAAATACTTATGAACTAGCTTTTATACTTGATGAATAGGTAAACACTATGCATAAAAATTATACACTTAAACAGGCCGTTAAAACAGCAATTGCTATATTGACGATGAGCGCGCAA
>JAKFEP010000056.1:0-9677 GCA_036675645.1 Methylotenera sp.
TGCTGTCATTGTTCGTACTGCCTGCAGGCTTTTTAGTTGCAGTTTATCGGCTACTTTTTGTGAAATGGCCACACCGGTTGCGCCAGTATCCACCAGCACGTCTACTTTTTCATTATTAATCAACGCTTCAGCGCGATAGTGACCATCTAAGCCGCGCTTTAATGTGACAACGTTGGCGTTATCCCCTAGCCGCCAAGCTTTATTGGGGTTTTGGATATTATCGGCAAGGTAATACACGCCGACGACTAATGCCACCCATATAAAAGAGAAAACAAGTGTACTTCTAGACATGCTGAATCAGCGGTTAAAACGGCAACGCAACCTGCGGTGCCACGCCCCATATTACATCGCGGAATTGCGCTTGTATGCGTTTAAGTGCCGCTTCGTTATCGGCCTCAAAGCGTAGCACGATAACAGGGGTCGTGTTGCTCGGGCGCATCAGGCCAAAGCCATCCGCATATTCTACCCGCAGGCCATCAATCGTGATGACTTCAGTGGCGCCTTCAAAGGTGGCTGTTTTTTGTAGTTTTGCAATCAGTGCATGGGGCTCGCCTTCTTGCATATTGATATGCTGCTCCGGTGTACTGACACTGTCGGGCAGATTGTTCAAGACTTCTGAAGGATTGGCAAAGCGACTCAAAATTTCCAGTAAACGTGCACCGGCATACAAACCATCATCGAAGCCATACCAGCGTTTTTTGCCAGCAGCGTTTTTGTCGTTAAAGAATACATGACCGCTCATCTCGCCCGCTAAGGCGGCATTACTTTCCTTGATTTTGGCCTTTACCAACGAATGTCCCGTTTTCCACATAATGGGATTGCCACCCAGTTTGTTTATCCACGGACTTAAGTTGCGCGTCGACTTCACGTCAAAAATGATATTCGCACCTTTATTACGGCTAAGTACGTCTTCTGCGAACAGTAATAGTTGGCGGTCTGGATAAATAATCTTACCGTCTTTAGTTACCACGCCCAATCGGTCGCCGTCGCCGTCAAATGCCAAGCCGATCTCAGCACGGGTCTTTGTGAGGGCAGTGATTAAGTCAGCCAAGTTTTCAGGTACGGATGGATCAGGGTGATGGTTGGGGAAGTGCCCATCTACCTCACAGAACAATTCATCCACGCGGCAGCCAATCGCGTTGTAAAGCTGCTTGGCAAATGCGCCGGCTACACCATTACCGCAATCCACTGCAATCTGCATGGGCCGAGTTAATTGAATGTCGGATTGAATGGTGGCGATATAGCTGGGGGCGATATCATAGCTACGTTCTAAACCATCGCCATAGCTGAAGCGGCTATACTCAATACGGTGGCGCAAACTTTGAATGCTTTCGTTCGATAAAGTCTCGCCTGCCAGCACCATTTTTAATCCATTGTAATCAGGTGGGTTATGACTGCCAGTGACCATCACGCCACAGTTATTATTCAGGTGATATGCGGCAAAATACACCATGGGCGTCGCCACCATGCCTAAATTCACCACATTAACGCCGGCTTTACGAATGCCCTGCGATAGCGCCTCTGCCAACTCTGGCCCCGATAATCGGCCATCGTAGCCAATGCAAATCTCACTTTGGCCGCGTTGACGCGCTTCAGAGCCCAAGGCATGTCCAATCGACTCAACAATTTTTGGTGTTAAGGTTTTGCCGACGATACCCCGAATATCATAGGCCTTAAAAATAGCGCGTGGCGCTAAAGGGGATTGTATGGTGATGGGATTTAAGTCGTTGACGGTGGGTTGCATGGTTACAATCTGGGCAGGTCAAAAAAATTAAAAGAATATTAAGTTAAGCATTATTTAAATTAAAGGCAAAGTAAACAATCATAAAATAGGTGATGTGGTGCAATAATTGATCAAACCCTAGCAATATCCAAAAACGCTCACTGTTATTGGGCTGCAGGTCGTAACGTTTAGACACATTCATCTTTGCCCAATCAATATGGTAATGCACCAGCAAATCAATTCCTGCATACAGCACGGAAGCACTGCCAATAAACGGCGTCAGCACTAATAGTGTGCCCAGCGCGTGGATGCTCGCATGTGCAATGCCCCCCGGGTGCATATAAGTGCCCTTATTGCGATACATCCATGGGTTGGCCTGCAATGGAAAATCGCAGATAAAATGTTTAACAAATAGCAGAAATAGGGCTTCAAACAAATTTAATGCGCCTTTACACTTATCTAGCTTCTTCCATCCATGCCAGTTGAATCGCTTCTAGTATTTTTTCGCCACAGTGCTCAGGTAAATCATTAAAGCCTTCCAGCGCCATGACCCACGCCATTAAGTCAGTAAACCGAATCGTGCTTGGGTCAATATCCGGGTATTTATCGAATAATTCTTCTGCAATCCGTTGGCTGTCAGTCCATTTCATTTTTCAATTCTCAGCAAGCTATTCATTCATCATATTATTACATTAGATAGTTCTATTCGCATCATTTAGAAGAAAATATTGACTGTGAAATTTTAATAGTAACCATAAAAAATCCCGGCACTAGCTTTAAACTAGGCCGGGTATAAGAGATAACTTGGAGATAGTAATTCAATAACTATTCAGCAAACACTATGCCAATATAAATCTTTATTAAAAACAACAGGTTAAAGTATGCCGTTTTCAGCGCTGGTTGTAGTTAGCCAGCAGGGTGGTTGTCATTAGCCGTTTGGTGCAAATTAACAAAAATGACATTTATGCATAATTTCATGCTGGGCATTTTAAGTAAAAGCGCGCGCATGATAAAATAATAGATTGTATTCATCAAACTCTTTTTGGAAATAACAACACATGTTCAGTACTGCCAATACACTTAATAAAGCTGACCCTGCATTAGATGCCATGATTAATGCAGAAGTGGTGCGCCAGCATCAGCACATCGAGCTAATTGCCTCGGAAAATTACACCAGTCCGGCGGTCATGCAAGCGCAGGGTTCACAGCTCACCAATAAGTATGCAGAGGGTTATCCGGGCAAACGTTTTTACGGTGGTTGCGAATATGTAGACCAAGTAGAGCAATTGGCAATAGACCGCCTGAAAGCCTTATACGGCGCGGAGTATGCCAATGTACAACCGCACTCTGGCAGCCAGGCTAACCAGGCGGTATATTTCAGTATTTTAAAGCCGGGTGATACGGTGATGGGCATGAATTTGGGTCATGGTGGGCATTTAACGCACGGCTCCCCTGCCAATTTATCGGGTAAGTTGTTTAACATTGTGGCTTATGGCCTGAATGATAAAGAAGAGATTGATTACGATGAAATGGAACGCATTGCCGTTGAAGCGAAACCAAAGCTATTAATCGGCGGTGCCTCTGCCTATGCTTTACGTTTCGATTGGGCGCGCATGGCAGAGATTGCCAAAAAAGTGGGCGCATATTTCATGGTGGATATGGCGCATTACTCCGGCCTAATCGCCGCTGGCGTATACCCGAACCCAGTGCCACACGCCGACTTCGTGACTTCAACTACACACAAAACGTTGCGAGGCCCACGTGGCGGTATTATTTTGGCCAGAGCGGAGTTTGAAAAGTCACTTAATTCAACTGTGTTCCCAGCCTTGCAAGGCGGCCCATTGATGCATGTGATTGCTGGTAAAGCGACTGCTTTCTTGGAGGCGGCGCAGCCGGAATTTAAGGTGTATCAACAACAAGTGCTGAAAAACGCAGTTGCGTTGGCTGAGACGCTTACCGCACGAGGATTGCGCATTATTTCTGGTCGTACTGAATCACACATGTTTATGGTTGATTTACGCCCAAAAGGCTTAACCGGTAAAGCGGCAGACGCAGCACTAAGTTTGGCACATATTACCGTGAATAAGAATGCCATTCCAAATGACCCTGAAAGTCCATTTGTGACGTCTGGTATTCGTATTGGCTCACCGGCAATCACCACGCGCGGCTTTAAAGAAGCAGAAGCCAAACAAGTGGCCAATTTAGTTGCCGATGTGTTGGATAACCCAACCGATGAAGCAGTGATTGCCGCCACCAAAGAAAAAGTACACGCGTTGACGGACAGGTTCCCTGTTTACGGTGTTTGATTAGATGTACCAAGCACTTCAAAACCGTAGCGAGTATTTCAGTGGCGCGAAGACGCGGAGCGAATTGCGAGGCATACCATTCTGGGGTAGCCGAGCAGTGAGTGAGCACGCTACAAAGCCAATGAAACGCGCAGCAGGTTTGGGAGGATTGGTGTAATGAAATGCCCTTTTTGTGGTGAGATTGATACGCAAGTCATTGATTCAAGAGTCAATGACGAAGGTGATTCGATTCGCCGTCGCCGCAAATGTGGGGTTTGTGATAAACGTTTTACCACCTATGAAACGGCTGAGCTGCACTTGCCGCAAGTGGTTAAAACCAACGGCACGCGCGAAGAATTTAGTCGTGAGAAGCTGCGTTTGTCCTTCACTCGCGCTTTGCACAAAAGGCCTGTGCCCACTGAGTATGTTGACCGCGCTCTCGACCATATTGTGCAAAAAATGTTGGCACGAGGCGAACGCGAAATCCCCGCCCGCGATTTGGGCGAAAGCGTAATGAGCGAGCTCAAACTGATGGATAAAGTGGCTTATATTCGTTTTGCCTCTGTCTATCGCAGCTTTTCTGATGTGGATGATTTCCACGATGTCATTCGCGACTTATAACCTTTAAGCCGCATGGCTTTTACCTCACAAGAACACCTCTTTATGGCGCGCGCACTGCAGCTAGCAGAGCAGGGCCTGTATACCACGATGCCCAACCCGCGCGTGGGTTGTGTGATTGTCAAAGATGGCAAAATTATAGGCGAAGGCGTGCACTTAAAAGCCGGTGAGGCGCATGCCGAAGTGTTTGCGTTGCAGCAAGCTGGCGAACAAGCGCACGGTGCTACCGCTTATGTCACACTCGAGCCCTGCAACCACAAAGGCCGAACTCCTCCATGCACTCATACCTTGCTCAAAGCTGGTATTTCTAAAGTCATCGCTGCGATGCAAGACCCCAATCCATTAGTTGCCGGTAGCGGCTTGGCGCATTTGCAAGCGCATGGTATAGACGTTGCCAGTGGCTTGATGCAAGCACAGGCAGAAGCCTTGAATCCTGGTTTTATAACGCGGATGACACGCAATACGCCCTATGTGCGCAGTAAAATTGCCGTCAGCCTAGATGGCAAGACAGCGCTTAATAATGGCGCCAGCCAATGGATAACGGGAGAGGCGGCAAGGGCGGATGTGCAGCATTGGCGCGCGCGCAGCTGCGCCATCCTCACTGGTGTCGGCACGGTGTTAGCAGATAATCCAAGTATGACGGTGCGCTTAGTTAGTGAAGCTGACCCCCCCATTCAACCTTTGTGTATCATTGTGGATAGCGCATTAAAAACGCCAATTGATGCAAAAATTTTGACTGGCGGTGATGTGTTAATCGCTTTTGCGCAAGATGCCGACAATAAATCCACAGCACTATTAGCGGCTGGCGCCGAACTACTTTGTATTCCGAATGACCAAGGAAAAGTGTGCCTGAAAACGCTGTTAAGCCACCTAGCGGCTCGCGAAATCAATGAGGTGTTAGTAGAGGGTGGCGCAGGCTTAAATGGGGCGTTATTAGCGCAAAATCTCATTGATGAACTATTGATTTATTATGCACCAAAATTGATGGGGAGCTTCGCCAAAAGCATGTTCGATATGCCCCAATTGACCGCGATGAGCCAAGTGCTAGATTTGCAAATTTTGGATGTGCGCCATATTGATAGCGATATTCGCATTCGAGCTAAAGTTTAGCTTATGGCAAACTATAAAAATTCAGAGTTTTGTTGTGCAATACAAGGCGCACGGAACACAGAAGCCGAGATAGTACGGGGTTGTACAGCGAGGCTGCGAGTACCGCGCAACGCAGTAAGACTAACAAAAAATGAATTTTCTTGGTTACCAAATGCTGATTGATACACACTGCCATCTGGATGCCGCTGAGTTTGATGCAGATCGAGATATAGAGGCTAGTTTGGCTGCACAAACTGGGGTGCGCATGATTGTCGTGCCGTCAGTGACGCCCGAAAATTTTCAAAACGTGATTCAACTGTCAGCCCAGCATCCGCATGTGTGCTATGCGCTAGGCATGCACCCTATGTTCATCGACAACGCTAGCCCCGGTGATATCAAACGCTTGCATGCATTAATTTCAAAGCAATTGGCCGAACCAAATAAGTTGGTGGCAGTGGGCGAAATTGGTTTGGATTTTTTTGTCACCCAGCAAAATCGTGAAACACAGGAATATTTTTTTTCTGAGCAGCTAAAAATTGCCAAAGAATTCAATTTGCCGGTGATTCTGCACGTGCGTCGTGCAGTAGATGATGTGCTGAAACACCTGCGCAAATATAAAATGACGGGCGGTATTGCACATGCATTCAATGGTAGTCCGCAACAAGCAGAAGAATTCATTAAGCTAGGGTTTAAACTAGGTTTCGGTGGTGCCATGACTTGTGCGCGTGCGCTAAGAATTCGTGAACTCGCTAAAAATCTGTCGATAGAGAGTATTGTTTTAGAAACGGATGCGCCTGATATTCCGCCAGAATGGATAGGTAGCAAAGGCAGGAATAGCCCGAAAGAGCTAATGAAAATTGCAGAAACTTTAGCCGATTTAAGGCGCATGCCAGTGTCGCAAATCATTGAAATTACAGGCAAAAATTCTTTACATATTCTGCCTAAATTAGCCAGTTTATGCACACCACTTGAAGTGTTACATTAAGTTATTAAAAAAACTGTGTAAAACCAATGGCATACTGTAAGTGATTGTTTTTTATAGTAAAAAAAGTAGATTAAAAAATGAACTTTTTGAAAAAAGCCTTATAAATTGATAAGTTACGGTTTTAAGACACAGTAATCCACAAAGTTATCCACAGATTTTGTGGATGGAAAAGCGTAAAAAATAAAAGCAAATTAAATGCAAGCGTTTTAATTAAAATTATTTATACCGTTTTTAAATTTATGGCATGAAAATTGTATTTAAACCTAATCAACATCTCGCAAAATAAAACGAAAAAAATATGAAAATCGCACAACAAAATAATCGCAGCAATTGGCGTACTATTTGGCCGGATGCACGCTGCAAATTTGTCGAAATTATTGATCAAACCAAGCTCCCGTTTAAGTTTGAAACTGTGCGTGTGCATACGCTAACGCAAATGGCACATGCTATTTCAAGTATGCAGGTGCGTGGTGCGCCATTAATTGGCGTGGCAGCAGCTTATGGCATGGCATTGGCTATGCTGGAAGATGAGTCTGATGCTAATTTACAGGCTGCGGCAGACATGCTTAAAAGTAGCCGCCCCACTGCAGTAAATTTAGCCTGGGCGGTAGACCGAATGGTTGCTGCCTTGCAAGCAACTCCACACAGCAGGAGAAATTTTACTGCTTGGCATGATGCCGCAAACATTGCCGAGGAAGATGTAGCGCAGAATCAAGCAATTGGCCAGCATGGTGTTGAGCTAATCAAAAGCAAATATCAAAATAAGCCTTTTAATATTCTGACGCACTGTAATGCCGGCTGGCTAGCAACTGTGGATTTTGGTACTGCGCTGGCGCCGATATACGCTGCACACGATGCTGGCATCAAGGTACACGTGTGGGTCGGCGAAACACGCCCACGCAACCAAGGTGCATTTTTAACGGCTTGGGAGCTAGCACAACATGGCGTTCCGCACACGGTGATCACTGATAATGCCGGTGGTCATTTAATGCAGCAGGGTTTAGTGGATATGGTGATTGTAGGCGCAGACCGTGTCACAGCTAACGGTGATGTCTGCAATAAAATTGGCACTTATTTAAAGGCGCTGGCTGCACACGACAACCAGGTTCCTTTTTATGCCGCTGTGCCAACACCCACGATTGACTGGGCGTTAAGTAGTGGTAAAGACATCGAAATTGAAGAGCGCAATGTTAACGAAGTGAGCCATATACAAGGCTGGGAAGATATAGCTGCCGATGGTAATCTGCAAACAGTACGCGTGATTCCAATTGAATCAAGCGCTGCTAATCCGGCATTTGATGTGACTCCAGCACGATTGGTGACAGGCATCATCACTGAAAAAGGCGTGTTTGCTCCACAAAACTTGCTGCAAATAACTAATCCATTGCTTTAAAGCGCAAATGAGGAAAAAGTTTGATATTAACCGCAGATTTTTTTTAGCCTTATCTGCGGGTGCCACCCTAACCGCCATATATTTTGGCGCTAAAAATGTATTAGCAAAAAAGCCTGACAATAATAATCTTGTAAAAAAAGTACCTAGGGCTGACGCTCGTTTGGGTATCAACCTTGCAGGCCTTGCAGATTGGAATACAGAGCTTCCCTTTGTGGATCTTTTTCGTATGTCGCGCGAATGGGTCAGCCAGCCCAAGGAGGGAGCGTGGGGCTCAGGCCCTAAACTTGATCTCGATGAAAATGGCTGGGTGAAGTCTTTAGAAAAAGGCTGTCGGGCAACGAGGGTTATTTCTTCACTTCCTGCAAACCAGTATCCAAGCGGCGATTATGTTGTCTTGTACGATGGGGAGGGAGAGTTAACATCCTCAGTAGGCCAGATGATAAAGAGTGGGACAGGCCGACTCAAATTAAAAGTACATGTGAAAAAAGACTCTTTTCTAATCGACCTCATTAAAACCAACCCACAAAATTATCTTCGTAATATCAGAGTCATTTTACCTAGCTTTGAGTCAACTTATCTTATAAATCCATGGCATCCAAGATTTCTGAAATGCTGGTCTGGCATTGCCTGCGTGAGGTTTATGGATTTTATGAATACCAATAATTCAGCCCAAGTTAACTGGGCTGAACGTCCTAAATTAACTGATGCCAGTTTTGCAAACAAAGGCATTCCGTTAGAAATGATGGTGGATTTAGCCACTAGATTAAACACAGATGCATGGTTTTGCATGCCGCATCAGGCAGATGATAATTACATCAAGCAGTTTGCCCTTTACGTTAGGGATAATTTAAAACCGGGACTGCGGGCTTGGGTAGAGTATTCGAATGAAGTCTGGAACGGTGGATTCGAGCAACATCAGTATGCTTCCAAAGCAGGTCAGCGCCTAAAGTTTGCTGATAAACCGTGGGAGGCTGCATGGCGATATTACGCTTACCGTTCAGTACAGATTTTCAAAATCTGGACTGATGTCTATAACAGGCATGACCGCTTCGTCAGGGTTTTGGCTTCACAAGCAGCCAATGAATATGCCTCTGACCAGATTTTAAGTTTTCAAGACGCTGCCAACGTAGCGGATGTATTGGCAATAGCGCCCTATGTATCGTTTAATGTATTGCCTAGCGATGAAGATGGTATCAATGACAAGGCTGTGAGCGCATGGAGCTTAGATAGACTATTTGAGCACCTAAATAAAACAGCATTGCCACAAAGCCTGCAATGGGTTAAAAATAGTAAAAAAGTAGCCGACGAGTATGGGCTTAATTTAGTGGCTTATGAAGCAGGGCAGCATCTAGTGGGTGTAAGCGGCGCTGAAAATAATGATAAGCTGACTCAGTTATTTAAACAGGCCAATGCAGATAAACGGATGGGCGATATTTATGCAAAAAGCCTGGCGATGTGGACGCAACTGGGTGGCGACTTAAGTTGTAGTTATTATAGTGTTGGCGGATGGTCTAAATGGGGTAGCTGGGGTTTGCTGCAACATTATGCTGATTCGCCTACAAGCTCGCCTAAATTGATGGCGAC
>JAKFEP010000076.1:0-9578 GCA_036675645.1 Methylotenera sp.
TCTAAGATCCTTCGTACACCATCATCCGCCAAAGTAGAAAACCCTTTTTCTAAGGCCATATTACGCAGTTCATCGAAATGTGCGCGGCGCGCAATCAGCGAATCCAAATCATTATCTATACGCAACAACTCCATAATCGCCATGCGACCCCGATAACCAGTTTGGCTACACCGTTTACAACCTTTATGTTTGAAGATTTGAATCGCCTCGTTACGTTTAACGCCCAAAATTTTACGCTGGTCATCCGTAGGCTTGGTTGGTTCTTTGCAATGCGGGCATAGTACGCGCACTAAACGCTGTGCCACGATACCGATGATATTACCCGCCATGATGTCAGGTGAGATACCGATATCAGTAAGCCTCGGAATAGCCCCTAGTGCAGAGTTGGTGTGCAATGTTGTAAATACCTGGTGGCCTGTCATTGCGGCCCTGAACGCCATGGTCGCAGTGTCTGCATCACGCACTTCGCCCACCAGGATAATATCGGGATCTTGCCGCATGATTGAACGGATGCCGTTGGCAAAGTCTACCTTATTCACCTCGGCCACTGAGGTTTGCCGCATTTGCGTGACTGGATATTCAACCGGGTCTTCCAGTGTCATAATATTCACCGACTCAGTATTCTTATGAGTCAGTAACGAATATAGTGTAGTGGTTTTACCACTCCCCGTTGGCCCTGTGACGACTAATATGCCTTCTGGTCGCGTCATCATCAGTTTTAATTGATCAAGCGTATTAGTACGCAAGCCCATGCGCTCTAGCGGAATAATCGAACGTTCACGATCCAACACCCGCAATACGATATTTTCACCATGAATAGTAGGATGTGAGGAAACCCTAAAATCAATCGGCCGACCGCATAGATTCATATTCAAGCGGCCATCTTGCGGTGAGCGCGTTTCAGCAATGTCCATCCCTGAAATCACTTTTAAACGCACTGCGACACCAGGCCAATAGCTTTTATGCAAGCTCCGTACTTGTTGTAGTACCCCATCTATTCGGTAGCGAATACGCAAAAATGCAAACTCTGGCTCGAAGTGGATATCCGATGCGCCACGCTTCACAGCGTCCATCAACAGCGCACCCACCAAGCGCACCACAGGCTGCGTGTATTCTTCACCTTCCGAGGTTAGGCTCTGGTAATCGATTTCACCGGTTTCGATCTCACGTAGAATACCGTCAACGGAGAGCTCATAACCATAAAATTGGTCAATATGCTCTTCCAGTTGTGCATCGGCGGCTAATACGGGTTTAAGCTGAATCTGCCCGCCCAGCATGGCACGTAGCTGATCTAGCGCCACTACATTAAACATATCCGCCATGGCGACAATCATGGTTTTAGTGGCCTCTTCATAGGCTACAGGCAGTAAGTGATAGCGCCTGGAAAAGTCCTCAGGCACCATGCCCAGCGCATCCACATCGGCCACTACCGTGCTTAAATCAATACTTTCCTGGCCAATGGTGTGTGCCACTAAGTCGCGCACCATGTTCTCGGAAACAAAGCCTAGGCGAACCAATTGGCGGCCTAGTGGAATATTGTTTTGCTCTTGCTCGATGAGTGCAATACGCAGCTGATCTTGACTAATCAGGCCCTGCTGTACCATTAACTCACCTAAACGTAATTTTCTTCTAAGTTCAGCCATTGTCTATTCTGATTTTGAAATTATTGAATCGCACTGATACGCGCTTGTAGCGCTGCTTTATCGATATTACTTGCGTCCGTGGCTTGCTCTAACGCTCGTATGTAATATGGCAAGGCCAATTTTGACTTGCCCATTTGATCTAGGCTTACCGCTAAATTATAAGCATTGTCGGTGGTTTTATTCAGACTATATGCTTCAAAATAAGCCTGCTGCGCTGCTGGCCACTGATTCTGTTCAGCATACAAATTTCCCAGTGCCACATGTAGGTTAGCGTCATCCGGCTGCTTAGCCAGCATATTTTTTAAACTAGTTTCGTTAGTGAGTTCATTGCCGGGGGACGGGTTAGACATCAAGCTGATATCTAACATGGCGGTTTTTGCAATGCTATTGCGCGGATCAACTTCTAGCACCTTGCCATACCAACCATTGGCATCAGCCACACGGCCTTGCCTTGAGGCAATAGCGCCCAAACCTAGCAAGGCATCGACATTCCCAATGTCACTTTTTAGCACTTGTTTATAAAGCTTTTGCGCTTCAACATCATTGCCTGCATTATAGGCAGCGTAAGCAGACATCAACGCAGGATTAACGCTTGGCGCTGGCGTAGATTTCGTCACGCTTATAGAAGCACTTTCTGATGCTATATTAGCTGATGTATTGTTTCTGGATTTATGCGTCTTTTTGCTGGCATTGTTTGCAGAAAAAGAGGCCTGAAAGCGGTTCGAGCCATTATCGACTTGCCTATCGCCACTTAACGCAGTTTCTCCTGCTGAACTATCCTCCGCCAAGCTTTCATCTGCCACAAATAGACTGTCATCATCATGAGCAAGCGCAGTTTGAGCAGTATTTTTTCTACTCACCGTGGGCGTGATTTCTGTAGAATCAAATGCTGGTGGCATGGCTGGCTCTGTTGTTGATGGCGCCAGATCCAAAGCCGCAGCCTCTGACTTACTTGCTTCAGAACGTACATTTTCTGCAGATATAGCATCTGGCGATGTGGTGGCAATTTGTTCTAAAGGTCTCGGCGGCAGCAATATGGGCGGTGAACTATCGACAAACTGATAAAAATACAGCCCCATGCCCAGCAGTACGATTAAACCAGCTCCGGCGATTATGAGTAATCGGGCGTTCTCTGTTTTTGTTTCGACGCCTTTGGCTGAAAACACATTCGCGGCACTTTTGGCAGCCACGTGCTGACTGGAAAATTGTTGTGTGGAAGATGGAGTTGGTGTGACAGGCTTTGTCTCTGAAAATTTGTTATCGGGACTTAGCGATAATTCTTCCTCTGCATTTTTACTTGGGTGTTGAGGTATTTTGCTGTGTGGCTTGTTGCTAGCATCAGCTTCAATTTCGAGCTCCAGCTCAACTTTATTTTCAACCGCTTGATTTTTGGGCGTTACTGCTTGCGCTTGCTCCGTTCTAGTATTTTTGGCTTGCGCTTCTTCGGCTTTATTCAGTGCTTTAATCAGCAGGCTCATAATCGCTAGGGTCCAATTATCTAGCGTCTTCTAGCACATTTTGTAATTGCTGCGCTGGAAGATATTGTTTATAACTTTGCAGTTCGTCGCTTTCTAAACTTGCGGTAGTTATTACTGTTGGGCGCAAAAATATCACCAATTCTGTTTTCCGGTTCGCATAATCTTTACCTTTAAATACTATACCTACGCCGGGGATTTCAGAAAGCCCAGGAACCTGGTCAGAATTGCGCCTAATGACATCCTGCATCAACCCTCCAAGTACTGCGGTATTTCCAGAAGATACTTGCAATAAAGATTCCATTTCTCTCACTTGGATTTCTGGTATACCTTGATTGTTGATGGCCGTTATATCAGGATTTGGATCAGGCACGTAGCGGATTAAACTTGATATAGTTGGGCGAACACTAATATTCACATTTCCTGTGTCATTAATCTGGGGCGTTACACTCATGACGATGCCTACTGGAACTGTATTTGGAGTAGTGGTTATACTGTTTAATGTACCCCCCACACTACCGCCAATTGTTGATTGTTGTGCCTGAACTGTAAAATACACTAAATTGTCCACTACTTTTAATACTGCTGTTTGATTATTCAGGACCATCAATTTAGGGCTAGACAACACTTTTGTATCGCCAAACTGCTTAAGTAAATTAATAGAGGCGGCAATGTTGCCTAATGCACTAGCTGGATTAAAATATCCCGCTACAAGTCCTACACTACCTGCATTTATGCCTGTAGCGCGAGGAGTTATTAAACCACCAGGTGTAAAGTTGTACGCATTAAGTTCTTGGCTAAAGGTGAATCCACTACTTGCCCCGACATTTCCTAATCGACTCCAGTCAATACCTGCCTGAAAACCGTCACTTAATTGCACCTCCACAATCGTCGCTTCAATCAAAACTTGGCGCTTAGCACTGCCCATTACCCTGTCGATAAACTCTTGTACTTTTTCATGCTGCTTATTTGTCGCACGCACACTAATTACACCAGTTTCTGGGTTTGCAATCACATTGGCAGCAAACAAAGTTTTGTATTCTGAACGCTGCTGATTACGTTCGTCTGTGGCAACTCTAGCAGCTTCCAACAATGCGGCAGTAGCATCACCATTTTTATTTTGTACACCAGATTCAGGTACGCTTCCAAAACGCGACACAATGACTTCTTTATCAGTTTCTGCTAACAGTTCTTTAATATTCTGAATTAACGATTCCCATAAGTGATTTTTTGAACTGCTGTCTACCGAGGTGCGTGAGCTATTATTGGCACCATTTCCAGAGGTGCTCGTCGTTACGCTAGCGCCGCCTGCACCAGTACTTGCGCTTTGACCCGTGCTCGAGATTTCTGCTGCCGCGCCAATAAAGCCTTTGGTGTCACGATTCATGTTCACATAATCGACTTTATAGATACGTAATACTGGCTGGTCTGGGGCAATGTAAAGTACATTGCCTTCCATTTTATAAGTTAAGTCGACTTGCTTAGCGAGTCGCTCTAGAATTGCCGGCAAGGTTTGATCAACCGCGTTAAGTGTTGCGCGACCTTGAATGCTGGGGTGTATGTCAATATTCAGGTTACTTTCGCGCGCCAGTGCAAACAAAATCTCTTTAACTGGCACTTCGTTCACTACAACGCTGTAGGTTTGCGCTTTGGTGGTCGCTTTGGGTGGCGGCAGCTGTGGTGCGCTACGCACTAACTTGGGTATAGGTGCAACATCGGTGTTCTGAGCGGCATTTTGATCGGCTGCGGTGCTGCTGGCGTCAATATGGCCCGAAGATGGTGTAACTTTGGTTTGATGCGTACAAGCCGTAAATGCTAGAGCCAGCAATACAATACCGAATTTAGCCACAGTAAGGCTTGTATTATTATTTACAGCTTGATTTTGCACGACTTGCTGCCCCTAAGGTTTTTACACTGCTATTGTTATCGCATAACTTGCATTAAATTGCAATACTAAGCTATTGAAAAATTTATAAAATATGCTTTAGCTATAGCTTTTTTGCAAATTCATTTAATTTCTTGTAAAACCCCTGCAACAGTGCGTAATTGCGGTCGATTTTTTTGTAATTCTAACGGCAATTTTTTAAGTGCTTGTATGGCTTCTACACGGTTCGCAAAACTGCCATACAACACAGTTAAAAACGGCAGGCTGCTTGTTCCATTTTTAGCGACACTGGTTCTATAAACAAAAATATTATCCAGCTCAACTTGTTGACTAAGGACCTCTAAATCACTTTTAAGCTGTGTATCGCTACTTGCACCCATCAACTGGATAGTGACTGTACTCGGATTCTGGCTGGCTAGCCAAGCGGTGGTTGCCGCTAATCGACTGCTTAAAATATCCTGATTTAGTTGAGAATCAATTTCATGAGCATTACTCACAGTAACATTTTTGACCGGGCTGGAAGGCGCATTTGTATTAGCTGCTGGGTCAGCTGTTTTGATGTCGGCTGTTTGAGTAGTGGTTTTAGCATTTTCAATAACTGCGCTTTGTGGCATTTGCGCAAGTGTACCTGTAGGTCTTTGCAGCCAGTTACTTACCGCATAACCCAGCGCCAAACTGAATACCACTAAACCTACCCACATCAATACTTGCATATTTTTGGCTTGCTTCTTTGCGGCTTCCACACCAAACTCACTATCGCTAATAGCAGCCTGTACATGCTTTGGCGTTACTTGGTACACGTTTTCGGCAAACGCAGCCAACAGGGCTTTGTCAGCAAGGATATTCACCCGCCTCACCAGACCATCTGCGGCATTGGCCAATTTTTTAATCGCCGCCCCAGTAAACATTGGTGGGCCAAAATAACCTGCCGCGCGCAGCCTGAACATTAAGTACTCGCCAATTTCTTTTGTTTGCAATGGTGCTAGGCTAAAGCTATGGGTAATGCGCTCTCGCAGTTGCCTGATATTGATTTGATTTAAATTTTCATCTAACTCGGGCTGACCAAACAGCACGATTTGCAGTAGTTTATCGTGCTTGGTTTCCAGATTAGAGAGTAAACGGATTTCCTCTAAGGTTGCCAATGGCATGCCTTGCGCTTCTTCTACAAAAATCACCACTTGCTTACCGGCTGCATGCCGAGCTAATAAGTGTGTTTGCAGCACTTGCATGACTTTTAACCTGTCGGCATTTTTGGGTAATTTCAATTGCAGCTCAAAGGCAATGGCATGCAATACATCTTCTGGCGCTACACTGGGATTTGCAAGAAATATGCTTTCAATTTTATCGGGCAAAATACTTTGCAACATGCGGCAGAGCATGGTTTTACCACTACCCACCTCTCCTACTACTTTAATAATGCCCTCACCACTTGTAATCGCATAAATAAGGGCATCCAGAATCGCCCCACGATTGCCGCCGGTAAAAAAAACTTCAGTATTTGGGGTGATTTTAAATGGCGGCTCTTTTAAGCCGAAATGTGCGTAATACATAAATTAAAATACATTGCCCTATTTGGTTTCTTCTTGCAACTGGATGCGGCTATACAACGTCGTTCGATTGATACCCAGCATTTTTGCTGCTTGGCTCAAATTGCCGTGTGTGATACGCATGGCGGCATCCACATAAGCTTTTTCCCATGACTTTAGCACTTGATCCAGGCTGACATTGGCTTCATTCTGCAGATGTTGTAAGGCATAACCTGATAAATCACCATTGTTACTAACGACGGTGCCGTTACCATCCACCTCGTTTTGGCGCGATAAATCCAGCTCTGCCGAAAGCTGCACTTCGTTAACCGTTTGGCCCGCATATTTAGCAATGAGGCGAATGATGATATTGCGAAGTTCACGAACATTGCCAGGAAAATGATAACTTAGCCAGCGCGCTTTAGCACGTTCGTCCAGGTTGAAAGTTTGCTGCGCAGTTTCACGCGCATAAAACATGTTGAAATGCTCAAGTAAAATCAGGCTGTCTTCGGCCAAATCGCGCAGGGGCGGCACTTTCACCGCAAAAACGCCTAAGCGATGATATAAATCGCTTCTAAAATTGCCGGCACGCACTTCAGCACGCAAGTCTCTGTTAGTGGCGGCGACCACCCGTGCCTTGCTTTTGCGCACTTGCGTTTCACCCACGCGCGTGTATTCGCCGTTCTCTAACACACGCAATAATTTGGCCTGCATTTCCAGTGGTAATTCGCCAATTTCATCCAGAAAAAGCGTACCTTCGTTAACATCTTCAAAATAGCCCGCATTGGCCGCATTAGCGCCTGTAAACGCACCTTTAGCATGCCCAAATAAAATAGACTCTGCCAGCATAGGCGAAATTGCTGCGCAGTTAATCGATAAATAGGGCTGTTTGTTACGTTTGCTAAAACGGTGAAAATTGCTGGCAACGCGCTCTTTGCCGCTACCAGATTCGCCCTCAATCAATACCGGAAAAGGCGAATCGGCGAATTGGCGAATTTGCGTAATGAGTGTTTGCATGGGCAAACTTTCACCTATCATGCCGCCATTTTTATCTTCTTCTGGTTTTGGCAACGCTTCGCTAAGCTCGACGCTTTGTACTTTTAATGAATTTAAAAGCAGCTCTTTAAGTTTGTCGACATCACAGGGTTTGGGGATAAAATCAAGTGCGCCCAAGGCTAGCGCATGCTTCACATTCACATCATCGCTTTGACCAGAAAGCACGTGAATCTTCATAGTAGGAGAGTGCGCTAACAACTCACCGATCATTTTAAAGCCTTCATCCGGCTTATGTTGCATCGGCGGTAAACCCAGATCCACCAGTGCCAGCGAAGGCGGCTCATCGAGTTGCCTAAGTAAGCTTTTGGCCTGCGTACGCGAGTCTGCGACGCACACCTCGAAGTGTTTGCTTAGCACAAAATGCAGGGTATCGGTAATGAGCGGGTCATCATCAATGATGATAAGCACCGGACGAAGCTCAGCCATGCTTTATCCTTCTAATTTATAACGATTATTATTATTTATTAAGGATACTATAACCGTTATAGGGCGGGCTATCAAGGCAAGCTGAAAAGAAAATGGGGTGGCTGATGGGGCTCGAACCCACGACAACAGGAATCACAATCCTGGACTCTACCAACTGAGCTACAACCACCATTGAAACGAAAAACTAAATTGGCCTGCCCGACAGGAATCGAACCTGTAACCCCCAGCTTAGAAGGCTGGTGCTCTATCCGGTTGAGCTACGGGCAGATGAGTTACATGCTACGATTAAGGCAAAGCTACTTAATATTTCAAGCTCTTGCTTACTACTAAAAGTTCTTGGTCGGCGTGGAGAGATTCGAACTCCCGACATCCTGCTCCCAAAGCAGGCGCGCTACCAGACTACGCTACACGCCGAAGAGGCAGAAATATAGCGCAAACAAGGCATTTGGTCAATTCGAATATGTTAAAATGCTGTTTTATTTTGAATAAATATTTGAATTAACGCATGACAGCACAAATTATTAACGGCAAAGCCATCGCAGAAAATTTACTTGATAGCATTAAATTAAAAATTGATGTCCGCATTGTAGCTGGCAAGCGCGCACCTTGCTTGGCAGTAATATTGGTAGGTGCCGACCCGGCCTCTGCCATTTATGTGCGCAATAAACGTAAAGCATGTGAAAAAGTGGGCATCCACTCTATTGCACATAACCTGCCTGCCAGTACGAGTGAAGCCGATTTATTTGCGCTGGTGGACAGCATTAATAACGACCCCAGCATAGACGGCATCTTGGTGCAATCTCCGCTGCCACTACATATTAATGAAGACGAATTGATTGAACGTATTAGCGTAGACAAAGACGTGGATGGTTTCCATCCGTATAACATTGGCCGCCTAACCGTGCGCCAACCCACTTTACGTTCCTGCACGCCATTTGGTGTCATTAAAATGTTGCAAGCATCCAACATTGATTTGATGGGTTTGGACGCAGTGATTATTGGCGTTTCCAACCACGTTGGCCGCCCCATGGCGCTCGAGTTATTACTGGCAGGCTGCACTATCACCAGCTGCCACCGTCATACAAAAAACTTAGCCGATAAAGTTAAAAGCGCAGATTTAGTGGTTGTTGCAGCAGGTAAAGCTGGCTTAGTACAGGGTGACTGGATCAAGCCAGGTGCCATTGTGGTAGACATCGGTATCAATCGTCTGGCTGATGGCAGCATTTGTGGCGATGTGGATTTTAATGCGGCCAAACAACATGCGGCTTACATCACGCCTGTGCCCGGCGGCGTGGGGCCAATGACCGTCGCAACACTGCTGGAAAATACGCTTTTAGCATTAGAGCTCTCTGAAAAAAAGGACTAAGCACTTCTAGATATAGCTTTAAATCTATTACAATTGGTATCAATTATTTTTTGCATAACATGAATAATAGGTGTACACTCGCGCGATTAATTTTGAAATATTTTTAACTTTATTTTTATAACTATTTGATTTTTTTATAAAATATTGTTGGATCAACTTGTTGGATTAAACTATGGCAGAAACCCTTACAAAAGCATTTAT